>DASYXX010000816.1:0-9955 GCA_035934395.1 Streptosporangiaceae bacterium | reverse complement strand
CGCCACCGACCTGGTCTGTGACGAGGAGGCTCTTGCGGCGGCCGTGGCCGCGCTCGCGGCCGGAGCCCCCGTCATCGTCGACGCCGACATGGTCGCGGCCGGGATCACTGGCTGCCCGGTGATCAGCAAGATCAGCCAGCCGCTGACCGAGCGCCTCGCGCGCACGGCCGGCATCCCCCTGGCCGCAGCCGCGGTCCGGCTGGCCTTCGGCGAGGTCGGCCCCGGCGCGGTGTGGGTCGTGGGCTGCGCGCCGTCGGCGCTCATCGAGATCCTCACCCGGGGGGTGGAGCCGGCGTTCGTCATCGGCCTGCCGGCCGGGTTCGTGGGCGTGGCCGAGGCGAAGGACGCGCTGCGGGCCAGCGGGCTGCGCTCGGTAAGCAACGTGTCGGAGAAGGGCGGTGCCGCCGTCGCCGCGGCCGCGTTCACGGCGCTGCTCCGCTCGGCCGTGACCGCGAGTGGATGAACGGGCGGGCATACATGACCGAGCACTCCTTTCCCGCTGAGCAGCGGGCGGCGATCTACCGGGTCATCGAGGAGCGCAGGGACGTGCGCCGCGGCTTCCGGCCGGACCCGATCCCGCCCGAGGTGCTGACCCGGGTGCTCGCCGCGGCGCACCAGGCGCCGTCGGTGGGCCTCTCCCAGCCCTGGGACTTCGTCGTCATCGCCAGCAGGCCGCGGCGTGAGCGGATCAAGGCGCTGGCCGACCGGGCCAGGGACGACTACGCGGGTTCGCTGCCCGGTACCCGGGCGCTCGCGTTCGACCGGCTGAAGACCGAGGCCATACTCGAGACGCCGGTCAACATCGTGGTGACCTGCGATCCCACCCGCGGCGGGCGGCACACGCTGGGACGGCGCAGCCAGCCCCAGACGTCCGCGTACTCCACCGTGCTCGCGGTAGCGAACCTGTGGCTGGCCGCGCGGGCGGAAGGACTCGGCGTGGGCTGGGTGAGCTTCTTCGCCGAGCGGGAACTCGCCGCCGAGCTCGGCCTGCCCGCCCACCTCGAGGTGGTCGCGTACCTGTGCGTCGGCTACGTGACCGGGTTCGCGCCCGAGCCCGAGCTGGCCACCGCCGGATGGGCGCGCAGGCGGCCGCTGGCCTGGTCGGTGCACGCCGAGGAGTACGGCCAGCGGGGACTGCCGGGGCAGGACGCCCCGAGCCTCCTCGATGACGTCCGGGCCGCGATCGGCCCCCCGGACCCGGCCGCGATGGCTGCCGCCAGGGAGCGGCTGGACCGGATGACCAAGCCGCGAGGCTCGCTCGGCGCGCTCGAGGAGCTGTCGGTGCGGCTGGCCGGGCTGGCCGGCTGCTGCCCGCCGCCGCTGCCCGAGCCGGCCGCGGTCGCGATCTTCGCCGGGGATCACGGCGTGCACGCCCAGGGCGTGACGCCGTGGCCGCAGGAGGTCACGGCGCAGATGGTGGCCAACTTCCTGGCCGGCGGGGCCGTGGTCAACGCGTTCGCCGCGCAGGCGGGCGCCGAGGTCGTCGTGGTGGACGTGGGAGTACGGGCCGAGCTCGATCCCGCCCCCGGGCTGCTTCCGCGCAAGATCGCCCCAGGCACCGCGGACTTCACCGCGGGCCCCGCGATGACCCGGGCCCAGGCCGAGGCCGCGATCGGCGTGGGGGCCGAGGTGGCCCGTGACCTGGTCGCGGCCGGCAACCGGTGCCTGCTCACCGGCGACATGGGGATCGCCAACACGACGGCGTCCGCCGCGCTCGTCAGCGTGTTCACCGGACGCGACCCGGCCGAGGTCACCGGCCGCGGGACCGGGATCGACACGGCGACGTTCGCGCGGAAGGTCGACGTGGTCTGCCGCGGGCTGGCCGCGCGGCGGCCGGACCCGGCCGACCCGGTCGGCGTGCTCGCGGCGTTCGGCGGCTTCGAGCATGCCGCGCTCGCCGGGTTCATCCTGGGCGGCGCGGCCCTGCGCGTCCCCGTGATCCTGGACGGCATGATCGCGGGCGCGGCCGCCCTGGCCGCGGCCGCGCTGGCCCCGGCGGCCGCGGACTGCTGCGTGGCCGGGCACCGCAGTGCCGAGCCTGGCCACGCGATTACGCTCGATCACCTGGGCCTCCGGCCGCTCGTCGACCTCGAAATGCGGCTCGGCGAGGGCACAGGGGCCCTGCTCGCGCTGCCGATCGCGGCCAGTGCGGTGCGTGCGCTGCGGGACGTCGCCACGTTTGACTCGGCCGGGGTGACGGATAAAAGCGATAAAGCTTCGTAACGGTCCCACTGAGCGAGGAAGCCGGGCCGGGGCCTGCGGGCCGTGGCAGGCCACCGCGGCGCCCGGCCGTTACGGAAGGGCGGGCGGGCGGGGAGAAAGGAGCGCGGACGTTCATGGTCGCCGGTGATGCGCCGCCCTACCTGCTGGCGCTCCGGCTGGCGGGTCGGCGGGTGACGATCATCGGCGGCGGCGCGGTGGCCGCCCGGCGGATTCCCGCGCTGCTGGAATCCGGTGCCGACGTGGTCGTGGTCTCGCCGGAGCTGACCCCCATGGTGGCCGAGCATGTCAGTGCTGACCCGGGGGGGCGGCCCTCCCAAACCCCCCGGATCGGCCAGCTCCGCTGGATCCGGCGTGGCTATGCCCCGGGCGACTGCGCGGGCTCCTGGCTGGTCGGCGCCTGGACCAGCGACCCGGACGTCAATGCGGCCGTGGCCCGCGAGGCCGATGCCGCGGGGATCTGGTGTGTCCGGGCCGATGACGCCGCCGCGTCCCGGGCCTGGACTCCGGCCTCAGGCATGTCGGGGGACGTCCGGGTCGGTGTCGTGAGCGGCGATCCCCGGTACAGCGCGGGGATCAGGGACGCGATTGTCGACGCGCTGTCCTCCGGAGCGATCACGGCCCCCAGGGGGAGAGGGCCAGACGTAGGGCGGGCTCAGGGCGATGGGGAGGCGGCGGGCGGTGGGGAGGCGGCGGGCGCGCCGCGCGCACGCGACGCGCGCGGCGAGCTGCGCGGCTGGGTGGCGCTGGTCGGCAGCGGGCCAGGAGACCCGGGGCTGATAACGGTCCGCGGGCGCCAGCTTCTCGCACAGGCCGATGTCGTCGTGGCCGACCGGCTCGCGCCGCGGTCACTGCTCACCGAGCTCCCCCCGGACGTGGTCGTCGTCGACGCGGCCAAGATCCCGCGCGGGACGGCCGTGCCACAGGAGCACATCAACTCGGTGCTGGTCGCGAACGCCCGGGCCGGCCGGTTCGTGGTCCGGCTGAAGGGCGGAGACCCCTTTGTCTTCGGCCGCGGCGGCGAGGAGGCGCTCGCCTGCCTGCGGGCCGGGATCCCGGTCATGGTCGTCCCCGGCGTGTCGAGCGTCGCCGCGGTCCCGGCCGCGGCCGGGGTCCCGCTGACCCACCGCGGGATCGCGCAGGAGTTCCACGTGGTGTCCGCGCACGTCGCGCCCGGCGACGAGCGCTCGACGGTGGACTGGCGGGCGCTCGGGTCGTCCCGGGCGACGCTGGTGCTCCTGATGGCCACCGAGCACCTGCGGGTCGTCGCGGAAACGCTCATCCGACACGGACGTAACGCTCAGACCCCGGTTTCGGTTATAACGGACGGTACCCTGCCCTCGCAGCGCACAATTAACGCAAGACTGGATACTGTCGCCCGCGATGTCGCCGGAGCGGGAATCAAGCCCCCGGCGGTCGTCGTGGTGGGAGAGGTCGTGACCATCTCCGAGCAGATCGCTGACCTGTGCGGCGGCCTGGCGGTCGGGGTGCCGTGGGGAACGTTCGTGCCCGGCGAAGGGCGGGGTGATGTCTGAAGGGCAGGGCGTGACCGCAGCATCGGCGCCGCGCCAGGGCACCGATGCCGGCGACGCCGCGCCCGCGTCCCCGGTCGTGAGCACGCCTCCCGCGGCTCCCGCCGCTCCGCCCGCGGAGATCGAGCCGCACGTGCGGGTCGACGCCCGCAAGCTCGAGTCGGCACTGCTCGAATTGCGGCACGTGATCGTCGAGGTTCCGCTGTACCTGGAGGCTCCCGGCGTCCAGGAGGCGAGGGCCGAACGCCGGAAGCTGCTCAGCCAGATCGACGACTACCTGCTGCCGCGGCTGCGCCAGTCGGGGGCGCCGGTCCTCGTGGCGCTGGTCGGATCGACCGGCGCTGGCAAGTCGACGCTCCTGAACAGCCTCGTCGGCGCCCAGGTCAGCAACACCGGCACGCGCAGGCCCACGACCAACAGCCCGGTCCTGGCCTGCAATCCGAACGACGCCCGGTGGTTCGCGGAGAACGTGTTCCTGCCGACGCTGCCCCGGGTTCGGCAGAAGGGCCTGGCCATGCCGGGACGTGACGGGCTGCTCGTGCTGGCCGAGAACGAGGGCATGCCCGAGGGCGTGGCCCTGCTCGACACGCCGGACATCGATTCGGTCGTGCAGGCCCACCGTGAGTTCGCCCACCAGTTCCTCGACGCGTCTGACCTGTGGCTGTTCATGACCAGCGCCAGCCGCTACGCCGACGCCGCCGTCTGGGAGCTGCTGCAGCAGGCCCGGGAGCGGGACGCATCGCTGGCCATCGTGCTGTCCCGGGTGGCGCCAGCGTCCGCCCGCCAGCTCAGCACCCACTTCGACGCGATGCTGGAGGCCAACGGCCTGGCGGGGATACACCGGTTCATGATCGCGGAGACCGTGGTCAGCGACGGTCAGCTGCCGCCCGAGATCTACGGCCCGGTACGGAAGTGGCTCGAGGAAACCGCGGCCGGAGACGAGCGGCGGATCGCGATCCTGACCCAGACCATGTCGGGAGTGCTCGACACGTTCCGCACCAGGGTCCCCGCGCTGGGTACGCACGTCGAGACGCAGCTGACCCTGCGCACGGAGCTGCGATCGCAGGTCAGCAGCTCGTACACGGCCGCACTGGCCGAGTTCGACGAGGCCACGAGCAACGGCTCACTGCTGCGCGGCGAGATTCTGGCCCGCTGGCAGGACTTCACCAGCACCGGTGACCTGCTGCGGATGCTGCAGGTGCGCCGCGGCGGCCGGGCGGCCGGGCGGCCGCGCAAACGGCGCATTCCGCCGCGGGCCAGGGCGCTGAAGAATGCCCTGCGCGGGGGTCTTGAGACCCTCGTCTCCTCCCTCGCCGACCGGGCCGCGGAGGATACCGTCGCCAGGTGGCAGCGGGGACCGGCCGGCGCCGCCCTGGTCAGCGCGTTCGCCGAGGCTGCGGCGCGGCAGCCGGCAAGCTCTCCGTTCACCCTCGCCGACGTGCTGGACTTCATCCCGTCCGCGAAAGCCGCCCCCCCGCCCGAGGAGCCCGGGCCGACCGGCACCGTCGCCCTGGCGCGGTCCTCGGCGGACCTGGCGACGCGGGCGGCGCGGGCCATCAGCGCGTGGCATGATCACGTGATTCAGCTCGTGCGGGCCGAGAACGTGACCAAGCGATCTGTGGCACGGGTCGTGTCTTTTGACGATGAGTCGCTGGCGCTCGTGCTCACGATGGCCATGCTCGGATACGGCGAAGACGAGGAGGCGGTCCCCGAGGGCACCGGCGCCGCACCGCAGCGCCTGCTCACCTCGCTGTTCGGCGTCGGCCCGCTGCGTGACCTCGGCGCGCGGGCGCGCGCGGACCTGCACGCGAAGGTCAGCCTGCTCTTCGACGAGGAGATGCAGCGCTTCACCGACATCGTCAGCGCGTCCGGCGCGCCGATCGACACCGCTGCGCTGCAGCTGGAAAGGGCCCTGTACGCACTCGAGACGGCGCGATGATGTCCGGCAGCCCGCTGTGGCCGGTATTCGACACCGGATCGCCCCTGCCCGAGACGCCTGCCGCTGCGAAGGCGGGCCGGCGCCGCCGCGCCAGGGCCGGGTCGCCGTGGGCCAGGAAGACCAGTCCCGAGGCGCCCGCGGCCGAGCCGCCCGAAGCCGCGCCCGTGAACCCTGAGCCGGTCACGGCGGGTCCGCCGTGGGCCAGGCAGGCGACTCCCGAGCTGGTCACGGCCGGGCCGCCGTGGGCCACGCAGACGACTCCCGAGCCGGCCAGGCCGGGTCCCCCCTGGGACCCGCAGACGAGCCCGGAGCCGGCCACGGCAGAGCTGGTCAGGGCGGAGCCGCCGTGGGCCACGCGGGCGAGCCCGGAGCCGGTCTCGGCGGGGCCGCTCTGGGACCAGCCGCGCAGCCCGGAGCCGGCGGGGCCGGAAGCGGTGCGGACCGCGCCGGACACGGCCGCGCCGCCGGGCCGGCCGGATGGCGTCCCGGATACCGGGGCGCCCAGGGCCCGGCTGCACGGGCTCTCGGCCCGCCTCACCGCGCTAACCCGGCTGATCCAGATCGGATCGGCGCGGGCCGGCGAGGGCGGGTTCAGCGAGGAACTGCTCCGCGACGCGGAGGCGCTGGAGGAGCGGGCCGGCGAGCGGCTGCGGCTGTCCGCGGGCCACACGGTCGTGGCCCTGGCCGGCGGCACGGGCAGCGGCAAGTCCGCGCTCTTCAACCAGCTGGCGGGGCACGAGTTCTCCGCGGTCGGCGTGACCAGGCCGGTGACCAGGGAGCCGCACGCCTGCGTCTGGGGGACCTCGGGCTCTGGGCCGCTGCTCGAGTGGCTCGGTGTGCCGCGCAGGTTCCGCTACGGGCGGGGGAGCGCTCTCGACGGCGGCGAGGCCGCCTTGCACGGCCTCATCCTCCTCGACCTGCCCGATCATGACTCGGTCGTGACCGGCGACTCGAACCAGGTCGACCGCCTGGTCGGGATGGCCGACCTCATGGTGTGGGTGCTTGATCCGCAGAAGTACGCGGACGCGGCGGTGCACCGGAGGTACCTCGTGCCGCTGGCTGGTCACTCCGAGGTGATCGCCGTGGTGCTGAACCAGTCGGACCTGCTCACCCCCGCCGAGATCGAGGAGTGCGTCGGCGACCTGCGCCGGCTGCTCGACTCCGAGGGCCTGCAGGAGGCGGCCGTGGTCGTCACGTCGGCGATCACCGGCGCGGGGCTGGACCAGCTGCGCGGGCTGCTCGCGGAAACGGTGTCCGAGCGGACGGCGACCAGCACCCGGATCTCGGCCGACGTGGACGGTATCGCCGTGCAGTTCGCGCCCTACGCCACGCCGCAGGCCGAGGGCACGGGCCAGCCCGCGGCGGCGGACCCAGCGGCGCTCGACGCCGCGAAGCTGGCCGGCCGGATTCCCCCCGGCGGCGAGGAGCAGCTCGTCGACGCGTTCTCCCGGGCGTCCGGCGTTTCCGCGGTGGGCGACGCGCTGCAGAGCGCGCGCGAGCTGCGGGCCGTCGACTTCGTCGGCTGGCCGGTCGCCTGGATGGCGGAACGCCTCACCGGCAGCGACCCCGTGCGCAAGATCCGGCTCGGGACGTTGTGGTCCGAGCTGAGGAGCACCGGCGCGGGCCCGTCCGGCGCGCAGCGGGCCGAGGTCGACAGTGCCCTCACCAAGCTCGCCGACGAGGCCTGCCCGCCCCTGCCGCTGCCCTGGTCGCGGACGACCCGGTCGGCCCTGCGGTCCAGGGCTGACCAGATCCCGGAGGCGCTTGGCGCCGTGATGAGCGAGTCGCTGCCGCCCGAGAACACCATCACCCCGTGGTGGCGGTTCGTCGGGGCGCTGCAGGGACTGCTGCTCGGCTGCGTGATCGTGAGCCTGGCCTGGATCGTGGCGCTGCTGATCTTCGGTTTCTTCCACGCCGCGACCAACGTGCCGCGGCTGTTCAGCGAGCCAGCGCTGCTGCCCTGGGCCTTCCTCCTGACCCTGGCATTCCTGTTCCTTGGCTGGCTGACCGCCGCGGGCTGCCTGAACCTCGTGCGATCGGGAGCCGCGCGCGAGCGTGAGCGGGTCCAGGAGATCATGCGCGTCAAGATCGGGGTGGTCGCGCGCGAGACGGCCCTGCTGCCCGCCGAGGAGGAATTCGCCGAGTACCGCCGCTTCGTGGATGAGTTCCGGATCGTGGCCGACGTGTGAGGCCTGGCGGCCGGCGCCGCGTCAGACGGCCCGGTGCCCCGTCTGCGCTGGCCCGGGAAACCCCCGCTGTCGGGTGCCGTCAGTCGGCGCCGGGCAGCACGCGCGGCTCGATCCGCTCCTCCACCGTCGCGGTTCCTTCCTGGTCTGGCGTCACGCGGTAGGCGCCCTTGCCGCTGACCTCGGACACGGCCTCGGCGAACTCCGTGCCGTGATAGACGATGCCGACCCCGTCGTCGGTGGCATAGCCGGCGGGCAGCACCCCTGACCCGACGAGTTCCTGGTAGAGGGGCCTGCGCTGCGGTTCGGAGTCATAGTGAACGCCTGCCGAGTGCGGCAGGAAGCCCAGCCCGTTGGTGACGGCCCGCAGGTCGGGGCCGAACGAGTCCGTGGTGCCCCCGACGTGCCAGCACAGCGAGCCCGCCGACACGCCGGCCAGCACCACCCCGGCCTCCCAGACCGCGCGGAACACCCGGTCTAGGCCGTGCACGCGCCAGACGGCCAGCAGGTTCGCCACGCTCCCGCCGCCGACCCAGACGACGTCGTGGCCGAGCAGGAACTCGGCCGGATCCGCCACGCTCGGCATGGGGAACAGGTTCAGGTGCGTCACGGTTATGCCTGCCGCCTGGCCGGCCTCGCTGAACAGGGCGTTGAACCACTGCTGATCCCCGCTGGCGGTGCCGACATGGCAGACCCGCGGCGCCCGGCCCGCGACGCCGGACAGCTCGACCGCGTGCAAGAGCAGCGGGGCGAACTCGAACATGTTGCGCGACCCCCGGCGCAGGCCGCCGGACGTGGCCAGGATCGTAGGCACTGTGGCTGGCATCCCCCGAATGTACCGGAGCCTCCCCGGCGCCCGCCCGGGCCAGTTGGGGTGGCCCGTTGGCGACCGCCGGGCGGTCTCGGGCGGCTTTCGCCGAGCGCTGACCCGGGCGCCCGCGGCCTCCGCGACGGCACGTTCGGGGCATTTGCACTCGTGTGTAATGCTGTAATTGAACGAGTGAACGGAGGGCGGCATGGAACCTGATCAGCCGCTAGACGCATATTCACGGGTGGTCGCCGGGGTGGCCGCCGAGCTCACGCCGAGGGTGGCCAGCCTCCGGGTACCCCAGGCCGGCGGGGGGCGCGGCGGTGAGAGCCTGGGCTCGGCCGTGGTCTTCACCGGCGACGGGTTCCTGCTGACCAACGCCCATGTCGTCGGCAGGAGCCAGCAGGGAACCGCGCTGTTCTCCGACGGCACCAGCACCTCGTTCACCGTGGTCGGCTCCGACGCGCTCTCCGACCTCGCGGTGGTCCGCGCCGGCGGGTCCACCCCCCCGCCTGCCGAGCTCGGGGAGGCCGACAATCTCGTCGTCGGCCAGCTCGTCGTGGCCGTGGGCAGCCCGCTCGGCCTGGCGGGCTCGGTGACCGCGGGCGTTGTAAGCGCGGTCGGGCGGTCGCTGCCGACCCGTGGCCGGGAGACCGGTCTGGTCGAGGACGTGATCCAGACCGATGCCGCGCTCAACCCGGGCAACTCGGGCGGCGCGCTGGCCGACGCGCACTCGCGCGTGGTCGGCATCAACACGGCGGTCGCCGGCGTCGGGCTCGGCCTGGCCGTGCCGGTCAACGCCACGACCCGGCGGATCATCTCCGCGCTGATGCGGGACGGCCGGGTCCGCCGCGCCTACCTGGGCCTGGTCAGCGTGCCCGAGCCGCTGCCCGCCCCGCTGCGGGAACGGTTCGGCCGCCCGAACGGCCTGCGCGTGGCCGAGGTCGTGTCCGGCGGGCCTGCCGCGAGGGCTGGCCTCCGGCCCGGGGACCTGCTGATCAGCGCGGGCGGGCGCCCCGTGCAGAAGGCACAGGACCTGCAGCGGCTGATGTTCGGCGAGGCGATCGGCCAGCCGCTGCCCATCACGGTCCTGCGGAACGGCGCCCTGGTGGATGTGATCGCCGAGCCCTCCGAACGCGTCCCCGCCTGAAGCCGCGGCCGGAGCCCGGCCAGCCAGGCCGCCGGCGGCTCCGCCACGCCTGTCCGCGGCCTGGATACCACAACGCCAGCCGCCTGGGCTCAGAGCGACGGATTATCCTGCGGCGGGCCC
>DASYXX010000810.1:0-6897 GCA_035934395.1 Streptosporangiaceae bacterium | reverse complement strand
CGCGCTCACCCACAACGCCCGCGAGCTCCTGGCCCAGACCGAGCACGCGCTGGCCAGGATAGACGCGGGGACATACGGCACGTGCGAGTCGTGCGGGGAGCCGATCGGCAAGGAGCGGCTGCAGGCCTTCCCGCGCGCGGTGTTGTGCGTGTCCTGCAAGCAGCGCGAGGAGCGCCGCTGACCCGCAATGAAGGGGGAAGGGGAGGTGGGCGGCGAGCCGGCGGGGCGTGGCCCCCAGCGGCCAGGTGACCCCGGCGCCTCACGATCGGCCGGGCCGCGGGTGCTCATCCTGTTCGCCATCGCGGCGGGAGTGCTCGCCCTCGACATCGTCTCGAAGGCGATCGTGGTCGCGACGCTGTCCGACCGGCCGCCGATCCGGCTGCTCGGCGGGCTGCTGACGCTGCGGGAGTCACGGAACTCGGGCGCAGCGTTCAGCATCGGCACCTCGATGACCGTCGTGTTCACGCTGATCGCGGTCGGGGTGATCGTCTTCATCCTGCGCGCGTCGCGGCGGATCAACAGCCTGCCCTGGGCCGTCGCGCTCGGGCTGCTCCTCGGCGGGGCCATGGGCAACCTGACCGACCGGATCTTCCGCTCCCCCGGGCCGTTCCGCGGCTGGGTCGTGGACTGGATCGAGCTGCCGCACTGGCCGGTGTTCAACCTGGCCGACTCCTCGATCGTCTGCGGCGGCGTGCTCATGGTCCTGATCGCGGCGCGCGGGCAGCGGCTAGACGGGAGGGCGCCGCCCGCCGGCCCGCGGCCCGACCGGTCCGGGCGCGAGCGATCGGGGCCCGGGCGGAGGCAGGAGCATCACTCAGGAGGCGGCCGGGGATGACCCCGCGGGGCCGGAGCCCGGGTCACAATCGGCCGAAGGCCGTGCCAGGCGCGAGGGCCGGCCAGCCGGCCATGAAGGGGGAATGGGAGGCGGGTGGGGGCAGCGGGGGGATCCGGGGGGTCGTCCCCCCGGGCCAGCAGAGCCAGCGCCGGGTGCCCGTGCCTGACGGCTTGGACGGCGAGCGCCTGGACGCCGCGCTGGCCCGCATGTTCGGCCTGTCCCGGGCCAGGGCCGCCGAGCTGATCGGCGACGGCTCGGTGCTCGTCGGCGGCCGCCCGGCCGCCAAGTCAGACCGGGTGCCGGCCGGGGAATGGCTCGAGGTGACGCTGCCGCCACCGGTGGCCCCGCCGCGGCCCGAGCCCGTGCCCGGCCTGGTGGTGGTCTACGAGGACGCCGACATCGTGGTGGTGGACAAGCCGCCGGGCGTGGCGGCGCACCCGACGCCCGGCTGGGCCGGGCCGACCGTGCTGCAGGGCCTGCAGGCCGCCGGTCACTCGATCGCCACCAGTGGCGCGGCCGAGCGCCAGGGCGTCGTCCACCGGCTGGACGCCACCACGTCGGGGCTTATGGTGCTGGCCAAGAGCGAGCAGGCGTACAGCGTGCTGAAGCACGCGTTCCGGGACCGGGAGGTGGACAAGATCTACCACGCCCTGGTCCAGGGGCACCCCGATCCGCTGCGCGGTACGGTGGACGCGCCGATCGCGCGGCACCCGTCCGGCGACGGCCGGTTCGCGGTCGTCGCCGGGGGACGCCCGTCGGTCACGCACTACGACACGCTCGAGGCGTTCCGGGCCGCGAGCCTGACCGAGATCATCCTCGAGACCGGGCGCACCCACCAGATCCGGGTGCACATGGCCGCGATCCGGCACCCCTGCGTCGGCGACCGGCTGTACGGGGCCGATCCGGTGCTCGCCGCGCGGCTCGGCCTGACCAGGCAGTGGCTGCACGCGGTGCGCCTGGGCTTCGCCCATCCCGCTGACGGCCGCCGGGTCGAGTTCACCAGCGAGTACCCGGCGGACCTGGAGCACGCCCTGGACGTGCTCCGTGGCGAGTCCTGACGGGTCGGCATGGCGGAGCTGGGTCAGGGTCCAGCCCGGGCCTGCCGGGTCGAGCGGGGTCCTAGATCACCACAAGCCCCGTCGGCCAGGCTGCTGGCGGGCCCGCCGCGTCCCTTCGGAGCCTGCATACCGGGACGCTGGCAGTCGGCTCCACGCAAATAGGGCTTTAACGGCCCTTAGTGGGCTACGACAGGGCGCGGCGGAAGCGGGCGCCGAGGTCGGCGAGGCGCTCGACGGGCTCGTTCGCGAACACGATGCGCAGGTAGCGGGCGCCGCTGGGTCCCCAGCCGTCCATGGGGGTGGCGGCGACCTGGCCAAGCTCGAACAGGCGCTGCGACGCCTGGCCGGGGGTGAGGCCGAGCGGCCCGGTGTCGACCAGCAGTGACCAGCCGCCGTGGGGCCGTACCGCGGGATAGTCGGCGAGCTGCTCCAGCACGGTCTCGCAACGCCGCTGCCAGACCGCGGTCGCGGCGGCCATGTCGGCCTCGGCGCCGGGCGCCGAGAGCGCGGCGGCCACCGCGGCCTGCGCGATCCCGACCTGGCCGGTGACGTTGGTCAGGCCGACCAGCTTGATGTCGGCCAGGATCTCGGCCGGCCCGACCACCCAGCCGACCCGCCAGCCGATCATCCGCAGCTCCTTCGAGGCCGAGCCGACCGTTATCGTGCGGCCGGCCAGGCCCGGGTGGACCGCGGGATGACTCGGCGGGCGCCCGTCGAACCGGATGCGCTCCATGGCCGCGTCGTAGATGAGCCAGTACGGGTGCCGTTCCAGTGCGGCGGCCAGCGCGGACCAGTGCCCGGTGTCGAGCACCAGCCCGGTGGGCATGCACGGCCCCATCATCAAGACCGCGGCCGTGTCCGGGCCGACGGCCGCGGCGAGCTGATCGGGGTCAACGGCCCAGCCCTGCCCGCTGGCCGTCGCCGGCACGAAGCGGGGCACGCCCCCGGCCAGCCAGACCCGGTTGACAAGGCCCGCGTAGACCGGGTCGCACAGCACCACCTCCTGGCCCGGCTCGACCGTGGCCAGCAGGGCGTTGAGAATGCCGTTGAGCCCCCCGGCGGTGGCCACGCACTCGGCAGCGGGGTCGTAGCGCCGGCCGGCCAGCGCGCCGACGTGGGCTGCGGCCGCCTCGCGCAGCGCCTGGCCGCCGTGGAACGGCAGGTAGCTGTTGGCCGCGTCGTCCTCGACCGCCGCGCGAGTCAGCTCGAGCGCGATCGCCGGCGGGCGCAGGTCGGTGTCGAGGTTCTCCAGGCGCAAAATGTCCGGGTCAGCGGCCGCGTCGGCCGCGTCGCCAATCGCGTCCACGCCGATGCCCGGAATGTGGTGAAGACGCGTCACGGTCATGGCCGCCTCCGGTCGTAACGTTATGATGATATATTCATACCAGTACAGTGGTACACATGGACGACGATCCGGAGCGCCGGGCGCGGGCGGTGGGACGCAACATACACCGGCTCCGGGCAGCGGCCGGGCTCTCCCTGGCCGACCTGGCCGCCGCGGGGGAGATCAGCAAGACCACCCTGCACGGCATCGAGCAAGGCGCGGGCAACCCCACGCTGAGCACGCTCTGGGCCCTGGCCACGGCGCTCGG
Source organism: Streptosporangiaceae bacterium (assembly GCA_035934395.1). Taxonomy (GTDB): domain Bacteria; phylum Actinomycetota; class Actinomycetes; order Streptosporangiales; family Streptosporangiaceae; genus JASHPR01. The sequence continues at coordinate 3,412 of DASYXX010000810.1, read as the reverse complement.
CGTGCCGCTCGGCGAGCTGCTCGAGCCGGATGAGACCCCGGTCACCGTGGTGCGGGCAGGCGACGGGCCGCGGGTCGACGGCGAGGCCGTGCACGCGCGCCTGCTGCACCGCATCGCGGTGCACGGGACCGTGGAGGTCTACGCGATCGACGTGGACCCCGTCGAGCAGGCATCCCGGGCACACCTGCCCGGTGTCGAGGAGTGCCTGGTCGTCACCGGCGGCGCCCTCCGCACCGGTCCGGCCGACGCGCCGGTCGACCTGGCCGAGGGGGACAGCGTGCGGTTCGGCGCGGCCCGGCCGCATCTCTATCGTGGTCTCGGGGGTCCGAGCGCGGGCCTGCTCCTGATGGTGCACCCGGGCCGGCGCTAAGGCCGCGGTCCCGGCCGGCGTCCGTTTTCCGGGCGTTCGGTGCATCCGGTGTGTCGGGCCTGTGGTGTCGGCAGGTTCCGATAGGCTCGATGAGCCGGATCGGCGCGCGCGCCAGCGGCGGCCTCGCCGGCCAGCTCCGCGGGTACTGCACGGCGGTCACTTCCCCCGGCCCCGTTCATGAACGCCCCTGCGCGGGCCGTGCGTGGAGCACAGTGCGTGGAGCACACCACGTGCGGAGCACTGGCCTGGGCGCCGTGACGCATGCCCGACGCCAGCGAAGGAGGCGGTACTTTTCATGGCGGCAGCCTCTGGGGTAGCGGGCGCGGGGGGATCCGGCCCGGGCTTCGTCCACCTGCATGTGCACACCGAGTACTCGATGCTGGACGGGGCCGCGCGGCTGAAGGACCTGTTCGCCGAGTGTGAGAAAACGGGCATGCCGGCGATCGCCATGACCGACCACGGCAACCTCTACGGTGCCTATGACTTCTGGTCCAAGGCCCGCGCGGCCGGGATCAAGCCGATCATCGGGATAGAGGCGTACGTCGCGCCCGAGCACCGGGCGCACAAGCAGCCCGTCCGGTGGGGCACCCCGGCGCAGCGGGACGACGATGTGTCCGGCGCGGGCGCGTACACCCACATGACCTTGCTGGCCGAGACCACCTCTGGGCTGCACAACCTGTTCAAGCTGGCCTCGATGGCCTCGCTGGAGGGTTACTTCCGCAAGCCGCGGATGGACCGCGAGCTGCTGGCCCGCTTCGCCAAGGGCATCATCGCCACCACCGGCTGCCCGAGCGGCGAGGTGCAGACCCGGCTGCGGCTCGGGCAAGACCGTCAGGCCCTCGAGGCGGCCGCCGAGTTCCGGGACATCTTCGGCGCGGAGAACTTCTTCGTCGAGCTCATGGACCACGGCCTCGACATCGAGCTGCGGGTCAGGGACAGGCTGCGGCGGATCGCCACCGACCTGAACCTGCCGTACGTGGCCACCAATGACCTGCACTACGCGCGCGAGGCGGACGCCGGCGCCCACGAGGCCCTGCTCTGCGTGCAGACCGGAACGAACCTGGCCGACCCGGACCGGTTCAGGCTGGACGGCACCGGCTATTACGTGAAGACCCCGCAGCAGATGCGCGCGGTCAGCACCGACGACATCTGGCAGGCCGGCTGCGACACGACCCTGCTGATCGCCGAGCGCGCGAACGTCGAGTTCACCAAGTCGAACCTGATGCCGAAGTTCCCGCTGCCCGAAGGCGAGACCGAGTCGAGCTGGCTCCACAAGGAAGTCTGGCGCGGGATGGACCGCCGGTACCCGGACGGGTACGACGAGGGACGCCGCGCCCAGGCCGAGTACGAGATCGGCGTCATCGAGACCATGGGATTCTGCTCCTACTTCCTGGTCGTCGCCGACTTCATCATGTGGGCCAAGAACAACGGGATCCGGGTCGGCCCGGGCCGCGGTTCGGCCGCCGGGTCGATCGTGTCCTACGCCATGGGCATCACCGACCTGGACCCGATCGCGCACGGCCTGGTCTTCGAGCGGTTCCTGAACCCCGAGCGCGTGTCCATGCCGGACGTTGACATCGACTTCGACGAGCGTCGGCGCGGTGACGTGATCCGGTACGTCACCGAGAAGTACGGCGACGACCGGGTGGCCCAGATCATCACCTACGGCACGATCAAGGCCAAGGCCGCGGTCAAGGACGCGGCCCGCGTTCTCGGCTTCCCCTACGCGCTCGGCGACCGGATCACCAAGGCGTTCCCCCCGCCGATCCTGGGCAAGGACATGCCGCTGTCCGGGGTGTTCGACCCGGACCACCCGCGCTACGGCGAGGCCGGGGAGATCCGCGCCCTGTACGAGGCCGAGGCCGAGGTCAAGCAGGTGATCGACACCGCGCGCGGCCTTGAGGGGCTGATCCGCCAGGCGGGCGTGCACGCCGCCGGGGTGATCATGAGCAGCGAGCCGCTGCTCGACCACATCCCGGTGTGGAAGCGCGAGGCCGACGGCGCGGTGATCACGCAGTTCGACTATCCCGCGTGCGAGGACATCGGCCTGCTCAAGATGGACTTCCTCGGGCTGCGCAACCTCACCGTGATCGACGACGCGATCCGCGGCATCGCGGACAACCGCGGCATCGAGATCGACTTGGACGCGCTGGGCCTGGACGACAAGCCGACCTACGAGCTGCTGGCGCGCGGCGACACCCTGGGGGTGTTCCAGCTCGACGGCAGCCCGATGCGGGCGCTGCTGCGGGCGATGCGGGCCGACAAGTTCGGCGACATCGCCGCGGTCATCGCGCTGTACCGGCCGGGCCCCATGGCCAGCGCCCCGGTCTACGCCGACCGCAAGACCGGGCGCGCGCCGGTCACCCCGATCCACCCCGAGCTCGCCGAGCCGCTGGAAGACATCCTGGGCGAGAGCTACGGCCTGCTGGTCTACCAGGAGGACGTCATGTTCGCCGCGCAAAAGCTGGCCGGCTACTCACCCGGCAACGCGGACCTGCTGCGCCGGGCGATGGGCAAGAAGAAAAAGGAGATCCTGGACAAGGAGTACGAGCCGTTCAAGGCCGGCATGAAGGCCAACGGCTACTCCGACGGCGCGATCAAGACCATCTGGGACACGATGGTCCCGTTCTCCGGCTACGCCTTCAACAAGGCGCACGCGGCGGGCTACGCGCTGATCTCCTACTGGACGGCCTTCCTCAAGGCCAACTACCCGGCCGAGTACATGGCCGGGCTGCTGACCTCGGTAGCGGGCGACAAGGACAAGTCGGCCCTGTACCTGAACGAGTGCCGCCGGATGGGGATCAAGGTCCTGCCGCCGGACGTGAACGCCTCGACCGCCATGTTCACGCCGGTCGGCGAGGACATCAGGTTCGGCATGGCCGCGGTCCGCAACGTGGGGACCGCGGTGGTCGAGTCGATCGTCCTGGCCCGGACGTCCAAGGGCGCGTTCGAGAGCTTCGCCGACTTCCTGCGCAAGGTGCCGGTCAACGTGTGCAACAAGCGGGTGATCGAGTCGCTGATCAAGGCCGGCGCGTTCGACTC
>DASYXX010000809.1:0-20033 GCA_035934395.1 Streptosporangiaceae bacterium | reverse complement strand
GCCGACCGGGGTCGGGGTCTGCCAGGGCACGTCCACGGCCACCGCGATGCCCACCGCGTAGACCTCGTCGCGGCTGAGGGTCTGGTAGGTGTCGCGGACCTTGACGTAGCCCTTCGCGTCGGCGATCTCGGTGGCGGACTTGATCACCTCCTGGCCGAGGAACGGCGGCACGATTATGGCGTAGGCGAAGTCGACCGGCTTGCCATCGGCGAGCACCAGGCGGCCAGCGTCGACGTGATCCATCGAGGCATTCATGACCGGCGTGATGTGCTCCTTGCGCAGGAACATCGAGAGCAGCGCCTCGCCGTGCGGCAGCCCCCCGATGCCGAAATGCCCCAGGAACGGCTCGGAGGACACCCAGGTGAGCTTGACCTGCCGCTTCAGCCCGGCCTTGCGCAGCTGGTGGGAGATGTTGAACAGGTACTCGTACGCGGCGCCGAAGCACCCGGCGCCCTGGGTGGCCCCCACGACGATGTCACCAGGCGCCTCCAGGAACCGCCGCCACCCCTCCCCGGCCTTGATCGCCTCGTCCAGGGTGGTGATCGTATAGGCGTTGCCGCCCGGGCCCAGCCCGGGGATCACCTCGAAGTTGTTGCGGTAGCCGGTCGCGATGACCAGGTAGTCGTAGTCGTAAACGCCGCCGGTGGTGGTCACCTTGCGGCCGTCCAGGTCCAGGGCGGTGGCCTCCGCGTGCACGAAGTCGACCCCGTGGGAGTCGAACGTCGGAGCCAGCGGGAACGTGATATCCGCGGGGCTCCGCTTGCCGAACGGAAGCCAGATCAGCGACGGGTTGAACAAGAACCAGTCCGACGCCGAGACCACTCGCACGTCGACATCCCCGTGTAGTTCGTGCCGCACGGCCAGCGCCGCGGTCAGCCCAGCGAAATTGCCGCCCAGCACCAGCACCTTCTTACGGCTCATCACGCCACCTCCTGCTCGCTCCCGCACCTCTGCCGGGGTATCGGCCAGGTCAGAATCTCTACCTATCCGCAACATACCCCCCTGGGTATAGTTCGCCAGGGCCATTGGTCCTGACCGGGGGTGGTCTAAGGACTCTCGCGGCAGCAGGCGCCAGCTCCGGCCCGCCGCGTCGCCTGACTGGGCGGGCAGGCAGGCAGGCAGCGGGAACCAGCGCAGCGCCTCGAACTCGAGGGACAGCCAGGGTGGGGCCATCCTCGATATGGCCGGGGAGAGCGGCGAGCACCGCACGGGCCTGGCGTAGGTAGCCGGGGAAGGCTTCCTCCCGCCGTGGATCCGGACCCTGGACCCACGTCGCATATACCCCTAAGGGTATACTGCCGGCAGACGAGGGAGGCGCTCATGAAGATGGACGAGCAGGCGACAGCCCCCGTGCTTAACCGGCTCCGCCGGGCCCATGGCCAGCTGGCCGGGGTCATTGCCATGATCGAAAACGGGCGAGACTGCGCGGACGTGGTCACCCAGCTGGCCGCGGTCTCACGAGCCCTGGACCGGGCCGGGTTCAAGATCGTGGCCAGCGGGCTGCGGCAGTGCCTGACCGGCGACGGTGATTCCCCCATGACCGAGGAGCAGATGGAGAAGCTGTTCCTCTCCCTCGCCTGATGGCCGCCGGAGGGCACGTGGCCGGGCGCGCAGCTGGCGGTCAGCGCGGGCGCTCGGCCCGGAAGGCAGCAAGCAACTGGCGGCGGACCTCATCGGGCAGGTCTTGAGCGTCGTGAAGCGGGAGGTGACCTAGAACACGGACCGTCTCGCGGATCTGTTCGACGTAGGTCTGGCAGCCGTCACACAGCCTCAGGTGAGCCTCGATAGTGATGCGCCGCTCCTCGTCGAGGGCACCCTCAAGATAGCCGGTTACCAGTTCGACTAGGTCGATGCAGTCGATCTCCCAGCCGCGTTCGCTACTCACGCGATCTCCCTGGCGTAATAGACCTCCAGCGCCGCTCGCACCTTCGCGCGACCCCGGTGCAGCAGCACCCGCTGATTTTCCGTCGTCATGCGGAGAAGTTCGCAGACCTCGCCGCTGTCGAAGCCCTGCACGTCTCGCAGCACCACGACCTCTCTCTGCCTTGGCGGAAGCGCCTCGACTGCCGCAGACACCAGGTCTCGGAGCTCGCCGCGAATGACCTCCGCCTCCGGGTCGGCTTCCCAGCGCCGCGGCATCCCTGCCGGCGTCCAATGCCTGGGCCACTCCGGATCACCGGGGTCACGGAACCGGCTCGGGTCGACCGTCGGACCGGTGCCCTCATCGGCGGCCACGGCGGACAGCGGGATCGTCTGCTGTTCCTTCACTCCCCGTGTCTTGGCGATGTTCACCAGGATCCGGAAGACCCACGTGCGCAAAGACGAGCGTTCCTCGAAGCCGGCCAGCCCGCGGATGACCACGAGCCACGTGTCCTGGACGACCTCCTGCGCGGAAGCATCCGTCGACACGAAACCGCGGGCTACCCGCAGCATAGGCGGCCACCAGGCCCGGACCAGCTGGTCGAACGCCTGCTCCTCGCCGCGACGAAGGCGGCACAGCAAAGCATGCTCGGTCCCCTCCCCCGCGGGATCGGCCTGCGCCATATCCGGGATAGGCACAGGCTCGCCCGTAACGGCGTCCACAGCAGCAATCTACGGTGCCGAGCCCGGGTGAAACGCTTCGGCCCGCTCGGTGGCCAGGCTGGTCAGGGTGCCGGTGTCTGAGCCCCTGTGCTGGCCGGGCTCAGGCGCCGGGCATTCGGGGTTGTCGTGATCTTCTCGGCTTCCGTGATCACCAGAGGCGGCTCGGGTTGCGGGGTGTCAGCGTTCACGCAGATAGCGGATCAGGCCGATGACGTCCTCGGCGACCAGTCGCCCGATGGCGCCGCTGGAATACACGCTGACGACGACCCGGCCGACGGGGTCGAGCACGAAGCCGGTGGACTGCAGGTACAGCGGGTCGTCGTTGACGAAGGCACCGGTCGCATCCGCGATTGCGCGGGCGTCGGCGCTGTGGCCGACTGGGAACTGCAGGCCATGTTTGGCGATCAGGTCCTGGGTGGTGCCTTCGTCGTCCACAGACAGGGCGACGATCTTGGCGCCCACGCTGGTGAGGCTGTCCAGCGACCGCTGGAATGCGCGCAGCTGGGCGTTGCAGTACGGGCACCACGAGCCCCGGTTGAACAACACCACGCCGAAGCCGCCAGCCAGAGCATCAGGCAGCTGGAGGCTGCCGCCGCCGGGCAGCTTGACGGTGACCGCGGGCAACGGATCGCCTGGATGCAGCATTGTGGTCTGAGGTCTGGTCATGCATCGTTAGCGGCCCCGGGGCCTGCTGGTCTTACCAGCCACGCTGCCAGCGTTGCCATACCGGATCCGCGCACGCGCGATCCCTTGGGCGAATCGCTTAGGCATACCTGCTTCGGCGCGCGGCCGTCGCCGTGTAACGCCACGCCCCTCCTGGCCCACTGTGGCATATGTCGCGTGAGATCCCTGACACCATCGCCCGTCTCGATCCTGAGTCGGCTGGATGGCTGGCCGCCCTGACCGGGACCGGTGCGGAGCGGGAGGCGGGCCTGGAACGGCTGCATGGGCTGCTGGTGCGGATCGCGCGCGGTGAGGTCGCCCGGCGCGGGCCACGGCTGCAGATCACCGGGCCCGAGCTGGATGACCTGGCGCACCAGGCCGCAGCCGACGCGCTGGTGGCCATCACGGCCAAGCTCGGGCAGTTCCGGGGGGAGAGCCGGTTCACGACCTGGGCCTACAAGTTCGTCATCTTCGAGGTGTCGGCGAAACTCGGGCGGCATTTCTGGCGCAGGCCGCACGTGTCGCTGGATACCCAGGACTGGGAGCGGCTGCCGGACCGGTTCGGGCTCGACCCGGCGCAGCAGTCCGAGTGGCGGGACCTGGTCGCTGCGCTGCGCCGGGCCGTGGATAAGGAACTCACCGCGCGGCAGCGGGAAGTCTTCGTCGCGGTCGTGGTCAACGAGGTTCCGCTGGATGCCCTGGTCGCCCGGCTCGGCTCGAACCGCAACGCGATCTACAAGATGATGTTCGACGCCCGGCGTAAGCTGCGGGCCGCTCTTGCCGCTAATGGATATCTAGGTCCTGATACTTCGAGGCGCTCGTGAACGGCTGGTCAGCGCTTGACCGCTTCCTGCGGACCGATCCGCGCGACGTGGGATGCGAGCAGGCCATGGAGATGCTCCACGTCTACGCCGAGCTGGTGGCCGCCGGCGCGCCGGCGGAGCAGCGCTACCCGGGCATCGCGGCGCACTTGCGCATTTGCGGCCCGTGCGGGGAGGACTTCGAAGGGCTGCTGGCCGCCATCGGCGGGGCGCACTGACTGCCACCGCATGATCTGCGCCGATTCAGCGTCCTTGCGACAGTGCGGTGACCCTGCGCTGGAAGCGCCAGGACCAGCGGCGCAGTGCCGCTGCGGCGCTCATGGAGTATCCGGGCTGCCGGTCGACGCGAAGAAGTGCGTCTTGGGCCGCTCGAGCCGCTGGCCGCAGACGAACAGGTCTACCTTTTCGTTGTAGAAGGCCACCAGGCCCGCGATGGGCTGGAGCTGGCGGGTCGGGAAATCGTAAGCCCACGCCAGATCAGGGTGCACCGTGTCGCCGACGCGGACTGACCAGTACCGGCTGGTGTTGCCCTTGTACGGACAGCTGGTGACGGTGCCGCTGGGTATCAGGTGGTCGAAGTTGATCTCCGTCGGGTTGATGTAGTACCTCGTGGGCAGGCCGGTCTCGAACACCATGACCGGCGCGGGCGACTCGGCGAGGACAGCCCCGTCCAGCTCGACGCGCACCGGGCGGGTCGAGCGCAGGGCGTCGACCCGTACGTAGGGGTTGCGCGGGTGCACAAACACCTGCTCGTCTTCCTCGAACCAGGCATCCAGCGCCGCCCACTCGAACCGGACCGTGCCGGCCAGCCCCGGGACCGGCGAATCGGTGAGCAGCCGGGCCGCGCCGGGCCGCTGGACTCGCCCGGCCTGCAGCGTATGCGCCTCGGACATGCCCCGCCTGCTTTGCTGGGTGTGGCCTTCCGGGATGAGCAGATCACGGCGCACGTCCGCGACGGGGATGTAGTACTGGGGGTAGTAGGGCCACTCCCACACATACAGCGCCCTAGTGGTGTCGAGCACCTTTTCGCCAGCGAGGAACGCGCGGATGCGGCGCGGTACCGGCTCGACATGGTTGACAGCGGTGATCGCCGCCGGATAGTCATTCACTGCGGAACTCCCTCGGATTGATGGTGGCTCCCGAGATTGTTAGCGGCCGGACCGCCCGGCGTCTTACGCCGCTGACGGCGGTCCTTGGCCTGCGGGTCGCTGACGCTGCTTCTGACCGTAATCTACGGCCACGGTCCCCGCTCAAGCCGCTTTCGGGCTTGTGGCCGTTTGGCGGGGTGCGCGTCGCCGCCGCATGGCGCAGCCGTAGCGCGTAGCCGACGGCCGAGGCAAGGAACATCACGCCGGTGACGGCAAGCCAGCGCCACAGATAGGGGGTCGCGGTCAGGCCGCTCGCCCGGTGATATGCCGATGACGATAGCCGCAGGATTAGCGGGAACCACACCAGGAGCAGCAGCAGGGAGAGCCCGGCAGGCACTCGGAGGTGGTTGATGACCGGCGGCTGCGGGTTGGCCATGCGGTTCGGCGCGGTAGAGGCGCCGCCTTCGCGCCAGGGGAGCAGGCGGCGCAGGGACAGGTCGGCGAGCGAGTACAGCGGGAACAGCAGCAGGTCATGGCCCACGATCGCGACCAGGAACCAGAGCGCGTAGACCTGCCATTGCCCGGCGGCGACGACCGCGCGTACCGCGTAGCCGGCCAGCGCGAACGCGGCCAGGAGGGCCAGCAGGTGCAGCGGATGGGCCCCGTACCAGCGGCGGATCCGGGCGATCACCCTGGTCACGCGGCCTCCATGAAGGTGATTTTGCTGACCCACTTGGTGTTGTGCACCCCGGGCACGTTCGGGATGATCGTCCGCGCCGGGTAGCCGTGGTCGCGGGACAGGTCTGCGCCGTTGACCTGCAGGGCCAGCAGTGAGAGCGGATCGGAGACCTGAGTACCGGATAGGTCGGCCCGGCGGAACGAGCCGGCGCGCTCGATCGACTCCACCCGCGCTAGGGCCGGTCGCCTGACCCCGGCGAGCTCTGCCAGGTCGGCCAGGCGGACCCCGGTCCAGCTGGCGGCCGCCGACCAGCCCTCGACGCAGGCGATGGGCAGCACGACGGTGTGCTGCGGCAGGGCCAGGACCTGTTCGCGGGTCAGGGCCACGGTCCTGGTTCCGACGAGAGTGAGCCGGTAGGCCTCGCCGACGTCCGAGTCGGTCAGGCCGATCGATGCCGCGGTCCTGTTCACCGGGAGGGTACCCGACTGGGCGACGGACAGCCCGCGGGGGCCGAAGACCGCGGTCCAGCGGGTCCACCCGCCGATCGACTGGCCGACCTCCAGGCCGGCCAGCATGAGCGACGCCCCGCCAACCGCGGCCAGCAGCCCTCGCCGCGAGAGGGTCGGCGCGGCGGGAGACGGGGCGCGCAGGCCCGCCGGGTCGGGGCTCTCCGGGTGGGTTCGTGACAGCGGGGTGCGCAGCTCGCGGCGCAGGCTGCGCGAACGCAGGCCTGCGCACATGCGCTGAAATTTCAGGATCACGTGAGTGATGAGCCCCGCGATGAACACCCACCCGCCGTACAGGTGCGCCGTGTAGAACGAGGGAACGATGTAGAAGTCCTGGATGTTCAGGATTCCGGTGACGCCCTCGAACAGCACGCCGCCGACGATCATCACCAGGCTGAGGCGCTCCAGGGCATGGGCCGGCGAGCGAACCGGCGGCCAGGAGAAGAGCTTAGGTAGCACCGACCACAGCTTCGCCAGCACCACGGGCAGCAGCGCCAGGCCCAGCGTGATGTGGGTTGCCTGGTCTACCCGGTAGAGCCAGGAGGGCTGGGTGGGCCAGGAGAAGAGGAAGAACTTCAGCAGCGACGCCCCCGGCGTCTGGTCGTTGCCCGGCAGCCGCGGGTCGTAGGCGGCGTAGGACAGCAGACCGGTGACCGCCACGATCGGCAGGCCGCACAGCAGGACCAGGCCGAGTATCGAAGTCAGCCATTGCCCGCGTAGCGGGCTGCGCCAGATTTCGGGCGTGAACAACGGCCCCGGCGGGGGGCGGCTGACCACGGCCCGCAGCGGCGCGGCCAGGTCGCCGAGTCTCGCGGCGGCGGTGCGCGCTGCGGTCATCGCGTGGCGCGGCGCTGCTGCGGCCTGGCGGAGCGCCGCGACCAGGGCCAGCTTCGCCGCGGCCGCGGCGCGCGCGACCACGGCGATGAGGGTCACCGCGAGCGGTGTCACCGCGAGCAGTACCCTGGCGGCCTTGCGCCCACGACTGCCTCGTCGTCCGCGTCCTGCATTACCGCCCACGGTCTTCCCTCCGTCACGCCGAGTACACGGCCCGGAGGGCGGCGGCGAAGCGACTGCCCGGGATCTGCTCGGCCACAGCGTCTGCGTCCGCAGCGCTGTCCACATCGAGGCGGCACGGCAGCCGGCGCACCCGCATTCCGGCGCCTGCCAGCCTGGCGAGCTGCGCAGCCCCTGTCCTGGCTGTGGACATGGGCACGCCAACCACCAGGGCCGGATCGGGCCGCCGCAGCCCGAGCAGCCAGAAGCCGCCGTCGGCTGCCGGGCCGAACACTGCGTCGGCGGTTCCGTCCGCCAGCGGGCGGAGCGCGGATTCCAGCAGGCCGGGAGTCACCTGCGGGGTATCCATCCCGATGAGGACCACCGGAACGGGGAGCCTGGCGTATGCCTCGCCGAGCGCTGCGGCTATCCGCTCGTCCAGCCCGCGTCCCCGCTGGCTGATGACCTCGAACCCGCCGGGTAGCCAGTGGCCGGGTGCGCCGTCAAGGGCGATCACGTGCCGGGCGGCGGGCACCTTCGCCGCCGCCGCGAGCGTGTCGGCCAGCGCCGCCTCGGCAAGCTGGGCCGCCTGTCGCGGGCTGAACGGTGGCGTCAGCCTGGTCTTGACCCGGCCGGGGACAGGCGCCTTGGCTATGACCACAAGCTGCGCGGTGAGCGAGCCGGAGGGGCGCGGCGCCGCCTGGACTGAGGAGCGAGCGACGAAGGAGCGAGGGACGAGGGAAGGCGGTGCCCCAAGCGCGCCCCGTAGGCGAGCGGGTGACACTGCCGGGCCGGTCACGCCACCCACTCTCGCCGCCGCCGCGCGGCATCCGGCGGGCTGACCGTCACTCCCGCCAGGACCCTTCGCATGTCGCGGGCGGTCCGCAGGGTGCCGCCGAGCGTTCCCGTGACCTTGGATCTGCCCGTTCGCTCGCGATACGGAATGTCGCGCTCACCGATCCGCCAGCCGGACTCGGCCGCCCTGACGACCATTTCCAGCGGGTAACCGAACCGGCGGTCGCGAAGGCCGAGCCGTACCAGGTCAGCCCGCCGGACCGCGCGCATCGGGCCGATGTCGCGCACCCGGATTCCCGTGCGGCGGCGGACGGCGGCCGCAATGACCCGGTTGCCCAGCCGGGCGTGCAGCGGCCACGCCCCGGTGCCTTCGGGGCGGCGGCGGCCGAGGACGAGGTCGGCGGCGTCGGTCAGCACCGGGCCGGCGATCAGCGGCAGGTCGCGCGGGTCCAGGGATCCATCCGCGTCCATGAAGCAGACGACGTCACTCGTTGCGGCCATGAGCCCGCCATGGCAGGCGGCACCGAAGCCACGCTGCGGCACGGACACCACCAGCGCGCCGTAGCGTTCGGCAATCTCGTCGGAGCCGTCGTCGGAGCCGTTATCGGCGACGATTGGCCGGTACCCGGGCGACATCCTGGAGAGCACCCAGGGCAGGGCGGCGGCCTCGTTGAGGCAGGGCAGCACCACATCGATCACCATGGTTGCGACGCTAGCGGTGCCGGCCATGATCGGCTCTTACGGAACTGTGACGTCCCGGCCTGCGGAGGGCGCTGCCCCTAGGGGTCGTGTTCTGCTGGTGACATGCGGATACTTGTCACCGGCGCGGCCGGGTTCATCGGCTCACATGTCGTCGACGCGGCGCTGGCGGCCGGGCACGAAGTCACAGGCCTGGATTCCCTTGAGGCAACGACGCACGATGCCCGGCCCGCCTACTGGCCCGACGATGCGGAGCTGCTCGTCGGGGACATCCGCGACGCCTCGCTGCTGCGGCGGGTGCTCGAGGGCGTGGACGTGGTCTGCCACCAGGCTGCCATGGTCGGCCTCGGAACGGGCCTGCCCGACCTGCCCGTATACAGCGATGTCAACGTGACAGGCACGGCGGTGCTGCTGGAGGCCATGGGACGGCGGCAGGTACCCCGGCTGGTGCTCGCCTCATCGATGGTGGTCTACGGCGAGGGCGGCTACACCTGCCCGGCCCACGCCCGGGTCCGGCCGCGCGCCCGCAGCCGCGACGACCTGGCGCGCGGCATGTTCGAGCCGCGATGCCCCCACTGCGGCGCCGGGCTGCGCACGGTCCCCGTAACCGAGGACGCGCCGCTGGATCCGCGCAACGCCTACGCGGTGAGCAAGGTGGCACAGGAGCAGATGGCGGCCGTTTGGGCGGGGCTGACCGGCGGCTCGGCGGTGGCGCTGCGCTACCACAACGTCTACGGGCCGAGGATGCCGCGCGACACCCCGTACTCGGGCGTCGCCGCGATATTCCGCTCCGCCCTGGAGGCCGGCCGGGCCCCGCGGGTGTTCGAGGACGGCGCGCAGCAACGGGATTTCGTGCACGCTGAAGACGTCGCGGCGGCGAACCTGCTGGCGATAGCCGCCGGCCGGCCCGGGCAGCTGCGCGCCTACAACATCGCCAGCGGCGAGCCGCACACCATCGGCCAGATGGCGACGGCTCTGGCCAGGGCCCTCGGCGCGCCCGAGCCGGAGGTGACCGGCGAGTTCCGGCTCGGGGATGTGCGTCACATCGTGGCCTCACCCGCGCGTGCCAGGTCCGAGCTGGGTTTCCTGGCGCAGACCAGGTTCGGCTCAGGGATGGCCCAGTTCGCCCGCGCCCCGCTGAGGGAACCCGCGCGTTGCGCGAGGCCCGGGCTCAGTGCGCGCTGGCCGCCGCCAGCGGCAGCCTGATGACGAACCGGCAGCCATTGCGGGCGTTACTTACCGCGATCTTGCCTGCGTGCGCCTCGACGATGCCCCGCGCAATACTGAGCCCGAGGCCCGCGCCCTCGCCCGGCGCTGGCGTGCGCGCGGTCTCGCCGCGGAATGCCACGTCGAAGACCCGGGGAAGATGCTCGGCGGGTATCCCGCCGCAGGAGTCACGCACGCTGACCGTCGCCATACCGGAGTCCTCCTCGCCGAGGATCTCGACCGCGCCATCCGATGGGGTGTGGCGGATCGCGTTCACCACGAGGTTGGCTAGCGCACGCCCGACCTGCGCCGAGTCCACGAACACCGGCAGCCCGGAGCCGCCAGCGCCGCTCAGCCGTACGCCCTTGGCCCGAGCCAGCGGTTCGGTGCTGGTCAAGGCCTCCCCGATCAGGTCACCGATGCCGACGAGCCGGCACGACAGCCGCAGCGCGCCGGCGTGGATGCGGGACAGCTCGAACAGGTCATCGATCATGAGAGTCAGCCTGTCGGTTTCCCTGCGGATCTGGGCGTGGTACCTGCCTGTGGTCAGCCGGTCGGCGACCACGCCGTCTTCGAGCGCCTCGGCCATGGCGCGCAGCCCCGCCAGCGGAGCGCGCAGGTCGTGGCTGACCCAGGCGACCAGCTCGCGGCGGCTTGACTCCAGCGCGCGCTCACGGTCTCTGGCCTCCGCGAGCTGGCCGTGCGCCGCCTCAAGCTCCGCCGACAGCCCCGCGAGCTCGGCCGGCAGGACGGCCTGTGGCCGACGGTACCCGCCGCCTCGCCCCACCTCCTGCACGGCGCCGAGCATCAGTCGGCTCGCCGCCGACACCCGCCGGCCCAGCAGCAGGGCGACGGCAAGGCCCGCTATCCCGGCGATGCTGACGACGCTGAGCACGACGTCCAGATCGTGGGGTGTGATGAGCATCTCGGTGGAGATGACCACCACGCCGGCCAGCGTCGCCGCCACGGTTACCGCGGAGATGACAGCCAGGCTCGCGGCGACCGAGCGTGTCGCGAGCAGTCGCAGCGCGACGATCCCGGCCCCGCCCGCGGCGGCCGCGATCGCGGCGACGGTGTAACCGACCCTCAGTAGCTCCGATGCGGGAATCATGCAGCCTCCAGCTCGTACCGGTAGCCCACGCCCCAGACCGTCACGATTCGGCGCGGCAGCGCCGGATCCGGCTCGAGCTTCTCCCGCAGCCTGCGGACGTGCACGGTAACGGTCGACGTGTCGCCGAACGACCAGTTCCACACCTGCGCCAGCAACTCCTCACGGGTAAACGCCTGCCGCGGATGGCGCATGAGGAACACCAGCAGGTCGTACTCGCGCGAGGTCAGGGACAGCAACGTCCTGCCGAGCCGGACCTCATGGGCGCCGAGATCGACGGCCAGATCGCCGTCAGTGATCACTCCTGCGGCGAGGGCGCCCGCCAGCCCGCTGCCGCGGGCCCGGCGGAGCAACGACCTGATCCGCAGGGCTAGCTCACGGGGGCTGAAGGGCTTCGTCACATAATCGTCGGCACCCGTCTCGAAACCGACCACCCTGTCGGTCTCCTCGCCGAGCGCCGTCAGCATCACCACCGGGATCGGCCAACGGGCCCGCAGCTGCCTGCACACCTCTAGCCCGTCGGTTCCCGGCAGCATGAGATCCAGCACCACCAGATCGGGCAGCTCCCGTTCCATCCGGCGCAGCGCCGCGTCGCCATCGTGCAAGCACTCCACCTCATGGCCGTCGCGTGCCAGATAGCGGCTGATGACCTCGGCGATCATCCGGTCGTCGTCCACGATCATGATCCGGCCTGCATGGCCGGGGTCGCTCAGCACCCCGGCCACCCGCAGCCGGGCCTCAGGCGCCTGATCCTCGCTCGTTCGCAGGTCACGACACCTACGGTAACCGTGCGGAAGCACAATCTCCGGCCGCCGGCGATCCGTCATCGCTTCGTAAGGGTCACCGCACCCGGCCCGCGGTACGCTGCGGCCTCGTGACGGCCCGGCCGCGGGACGCCGTGCCGTCGTACCCGACGGAGACAGCATGATCGGCAGCCTTTACGAGCAGGCGCTGGCGGGCCTGGCCCGCCCGGAGATCGAACACGCCGACGGCCGCAGGACCCCGCTGAACGCGCAGCGCTGGCTGCGCGAGGTGCCCGGGGACCGCTCGGTGCTCGACAGGTGCACGGGCCCGGTGCTTGACGTGGGGGCGGGACCCGGCCGCCTGACGGTCGCGCTGGCCGAGCGCGGCGTTCCCGCCCTGGCCATCGATGTCACGCCTTATGCTGTGATGCTCGCGCGGTCGTCCGGGGCGCTGGCATTGCAGCGGGACGTATTCGGGTCCCTGCCGGGCGCCGGGCGCTGGGCTACCGTCCTGCTCGCCGACGGCAACATCGGCATCGGCGGCGATCCGGCCGCCCTGCTGCGCCGAGTCGCCGACCTGCTCATGCCAGGTGGCGTAGTCGTGGCCGAGGTCGGCCCGCCAGGGGCTGCGTCACGCCGGGAGCACGTCCGGCTGAGGACGGCAGCGGGACCGGGCGCGTGGTTTCCCTGGGCCTGGGTGGGCGTCGACCGGGCCGACGGCCTGGCAGCCGAGTCCGGCCTGCGCACGACAGAGGTCTGGACCGACACGGGCAGGTGGTTCACCCTACTGAGCCGAGGAAACGGCGGGCCCGGATGACCGCCTGGCGTACCCGGGTCGCGGCGGGTCGCCGGGGCCCGGCCGGCCACGCGCCGCGCACCAGCGGATGGTGGCCGACTGCGGGGTGCGCCGGCGCGGCCACCGTGGTCACCGGCCTGGTCCTGCTGGGAGTCCAGCAGCCCGCCCTCGCCGGGCTCGCCATCTCGGCGGCCTGGCTGGCGTTCGCGGCCGGGGCATGGCTGGTGCTGCGAACCACTCCCAGGCGGGCCGTGCCGCTGATCCTGCTGGGCGCGGTCGCGATCCAGCTCGCCGCGCTGTCCGCGCCGCCCCGCACCAGCACCGACCTGTACCGGTACATCTGGGATGGCCGCGTGCAGGCGGCGGGCATCGACCCCTACCGTTACGTGCCCGCCGCTCCGCAACTGACCCGGCTGCGGGACCCGTTCCTGTGGCCCGCTCACGGGCCGATTTGCATCACCCGCAGCGGGATCAGCTCGGGCCCCGACGCGGGCCCCGAGCTTGCTCGGCCGGGCGCACCCGGGTCGCCGCTGACTCCCGGCTGCACGCGGATCAACCGGCCCGGCGTGCACACCATCTACCCACCAGTCGCCGAGGCCTACTTCACCGTCGTCGACAAGCTGTCCCCGCACGGCAGCGGATCCCTGCCAATCCAGGCCGCGGCGGCGTGCTGCGCCATCGCCACTTCCGTCCTCCTGCTCGCGGGGCTGCGGCGGCTCGGCCGCGATCCGCGCCTGGCCGTGCTATGGGCCTGGTGCCCGCTTACCGGCCTGGAGGCCGGAAATAATGCGCACGTCGATGTGCTGGCGGCGTTCCTGACAACGGCCTCGCTGCTGACCCTAGCCTGCAAGGGCAGGCGGCGCCGGACCGCGTGCGGCGCCGTCCTGCTCGGCTTGGCCATCGCCGCCAAGATCACTCCGATTCTCGCCGTGCCAGCGGTCCTGCGCAGGCGCCCGGCGACGCTGGCTGTGGCCGGCGCGGCCGCGACCGGGATCGTGTACCTGCCGCACCTGCTCGCGGTGGGCGGCGGCGTGATCGGCTTCCTGCCCGGCTACCTCGAGGAGCAGGGATACGGCAGCGGCCGCCGGTTCCAGCTGCTGAGCATCATCGTGCCAGGCCGGTGGGCGACCCTGGCCGCGGCGACAGTGCTGGCCGCGGTGGCCGTGGTCGTCTTGCGCGGAACCGACCCGGACCAGCCCTGGCGCGGCGCCCTGGCGATGACCGGGGCGGCGCTCGCCGTGACCACCCCCCCGTTCGCCTGGTACGCGGCGCTGCTCGTCGTCCTCGTCGCCATCGACGGGCGAGCCGAGTGGCTGGCCCTGGCAGCAGCCGGGTCCCTCGGCGCCGTCGGCTATGCCATAGCGCTAGCGGTCGTGGCCGCCGCGTCGCTGCTCCGGCGGCTAAGGCAGCCAGGCGAAGATCGCCGAGTTGCCGGAATTCCCTTGTCGTCGGATGCCACCCGTCGGCCAGCGGCTCGTCCGGGCCTACTCGGCGCAAGTGGCCTCAGAGCTGTCAGGGCGAGCCCCAGAGGCGATCACCCGCAATTGCCTCCGGGGCTGCTTCAGGAACTGCGCCGGTATGAGCGGTGGCAGGGTCCTTAGGCCGCGGCCGTCGCGGGCTGGCGCAGCGGCGCCAGGGCGGTGCTCCAGGCGACGACCTGGTCCAGGAGGGTGTCCAGCGCGGCCCGGTTGTAGTCGCCTGGCTTGAACACGCTGAAGTTCTCGAACTCGGTGAGCAGCGACAGCGCGACCTGCTGCCGCACGTCGGCCATCTGCAGCTCGCCGGCGACCAGGCGCAGGTGCTCAGCAGCCCGGGCGCCGCCGACGCCGCCGTAAGAGACGAAGCCGACCGCCTTGTTGTTCCACTCGGCGTACAGGTAGTCGATGGCGTTCTTCAGCACCCCGGAGGTGGAGTGGTTGTACTCGGGGGTGACGATGACGAACCCGTCGAATGAAGCGATCTTGTCGGCCCACTGCCTGGTGTGCTCGTTCTGGTACTGGCCCATCGAGGGCGGCAGCGGCTCGTCCAGGTGGGGCAGCGGGTAGTCGCGCAGGTCGACGAGCTCGAACTCGGCGTCGTCGCGACGCGAGGCGATGTCGTACACCCACCTGGCGACCTGCTCGCCGTTGCGGTTGGGGCGGGTGCTACCAAGGATGATGCCGATACGGGTCATGGGAGTTCCTCCTGCGAGGGATAGCTGCGTGGACGAGGTAACGGACTTTACCCCGGTTACTATTCCGGCCGTAGAGTAACTCCTGTGGAACAGCCCCTGGTGTCCTGGGGAGCGCCGCGCGCCGAGCGCGCCGACGCCGCACGCAACCGGGCGCACCTTCTGGCCACAGCCAGGCAGATGCTCGCCGAGCAGGGCGCGGATAAGCTGACCATGGATGCGCTGGCCGAGCAGGCTGGCCTGGGCAAGGGAACCGTGTTCCGCCGGTTCGGCACCCGGGCCGGGATCTTCGCCGCGCTCCTGGACGACGACGAGCGGGCATTCCAGCAGCGGGTCCTGGCAGGGCCGCCGCCGCTGGGCCCCGGGGCGGCGCCGCTGGACCGCCTGATCGCCTACGGCCGGGCCCGGACCAGTTTCCTGATCGCGCACCGCGACATCGCCCGCGCCGCCATAGACGGCCACCAGCCCATACCGGCCGGATCACAGACCCCCATGTCCCAGACGCACATCCGGGTCCTGCTCAGGCAGATGGACCTTGGCGACGCCGACATCGACATGCTGGCCGTCCAGCTCACCGCAGCCCTCGACGGCCCCCTGCTGCTCTACCTGGCCGTGTCCGACCTCACCGCTGGCCCGCAGGCCGCCGAACGGATCGCGCACAGCTGGCAGGACCTGGTGCGGCGCATATGCCCGCCCTGACCGGCAAGCCAAACGTTCGAAGCGGCAGTTCGCTGCGACGCTCGCGCGGCTGCGCACCGCGAACGAGCGCATCCGGGTGGAGCAGAGCGCCTAGCCTGCTGCCCGTCCGAGCGGGCGCCCGATCGGGGGAGAGCTGACTTCCCGCGCCCCTCGAGCAGCGGATTCCATGGAACTTGCTTCCATCAGCACGGCCTCCACTCGGGGTGGTCCATGTACCTGGGGATGCGGAAGGGCGTCTCGATGATCGTCATCTCCGCTGGCGAGGGCGTCTCCGGGAGCGTGAAGGGCACCCGGAACGCCGTCGGCGGGGTGCGGCGCTCGCGTGGTCTGAGCCATCGCCTGCCGGCCTTCAGGAGACGGGCGGGTTCCCTGGCAGGAGCGATGTCGCGAAGCTCGCGGAATCGGTCGCGCAGGGCGGATGTTGTCGCGATGACGGTGCTGCGGATCTCGGCCAGGGTGGTTGCCCGGGGGCCTGGCAGGTCAGTCTGAGGCGGCGGGGGAACGATGACCAGCGCACCACGTGCGGCCGAGGGCACGGGGACCTGCTCGATTACCTCTCCTGTGCTGGTGTCCACCGGTAGCGTGCCGCTCAGGCCGCGCTCCCCCCTCGCCCCGGCCCCCTTGGCGCGCTCGTTCTCCATCCATATGCGGTATTTCTCGGCGATTTCCTCCGGGCTCGGCCTGCCCGGCCGCCATGCCGCCTCGGCGACCGCCCCCGGTCCCGATGCGGCGGCGAACTGCTCCTGCTCGGCCCGGGCCTCGCGCTGCCCGGCGTCGCGGATGGTGGCTACGTCCATGATGACCCTCCGTAATTGCCGACCTCCGTTCCGTAATCATCACATCACACTTAGTATCAGATTGACTACGGTTCGCGAATAGTTGCCGCGCGACTGGTACGGCGGCGCGGGGCGCAGGCAGGCGAAGAGTGTGGACTATGGAGCGAAATGGCGCTCTACGGCGGCGTCTAGCGCGTCGCCGAGCGGGCCAGGAGGTCGCGAGCCATGGAGTGGGCGCTAACGTCCTAGCACCTGCCAGCGACGGTGATGGCCACCACCGGGGTGGTGAACCGGGTCGTGGCCGACGACGCCCTGCTCAACGAGCCGAGGCGCTCGCGCGAGAGGTCGCAAAGGCGCCACGCGGGCCCACGCCGCGCACAAAGCCTTGTTTCGCGCCTGGCGCCTCGACCAGGGACTGCCCCGACCCACGATGGAACTCCGGGGCCGATGACTATCGAATTCTCGCCCGGTCACGCCTTTACTTCATCCTGGCGACCGAGAAAGGCATGTACATTGCGGATGGCGAGCGCGACGAGTGTCAGGGTCGGTCCGTAGCCAGAGATGGTGGGGAAGAGCGACGAATCGGCGATCAGGACGTTGGGGGCATCCCAGAGTCGGCCCCACTCATCGCAGACGCTCGTCTTCGGATCCCGGCCCATGCGGGCGGTCCCAGCGACGTGGCGGGAGATGGGCAGCATCGCGGTTTCTGGAAGGGCGAGCGACTCTGCCTCATCCGTCGTCATGGGCGAGGTGGCGACGATAATATGCTCTGCCCCTGTCTCTTGGAGGATCGATTTTAGCCGGGCGCCGTGGTGCCGCGACGCAGCGATTTCGTGACTATGGGGCTTGTAAGTCGTCCTGGCCACGGGAACGCCCCGTATGTCGCGGACCGACGGGTCGAGATCGACCCGGTTAGATGCTTGCGGCAGGTCTTCGCCTTGCATGCAGAAACCGAGAAGGCGGTCTCGCATCGGTGAGTCGCGCATGAGCCGCCGGTGTTCGCTACCCCAGTGGTACAGCTTGGCCTCAGCAATGACGTGAGCGGGGCTGACGTGCTCGACAAGGCCGCCCTTGATCCAGGGTAGCCCGGCGTCTTGCGCGGCCTTGCGCGCGAGATCATCAACGATGACGTGGTCGTCGTGCACGTGCGTGACTGACCGGCCAATATGGCCGTGGAGCCGGAAGGGAACCTGGCCAAGAACGTAGGTCTGCATATGAAACATGACGTTTCTGCCAATGTTCTCATTAGTGAGTCCAGACAGCAGCAGGAGGCGGGGGGTTTCCATGGCGCCTGCGGCCACGACAACGTCATCGGACAGTTCCTGGTGCGTCTGGCCGTCACGGTCGATCCATTCCACTCCCGTCGCCCGGCCCCCCTGGAAGAGGACCCTGGAGACGAAGGCGTCGGCCCGGAGTTCGGCGCGACCCGTTCGCAGCGCCCGGCGCAGCATGGCGACAGGGTCACCCTTGGCATGGATCGGGCAGCCGAAGTAGGCACAGAATCCGCAGTTATTGCAAGCCGGTCGGCCGTCGTAGGGGACTGAGTTCGCCCCTGTAGGCGCCGGATAGGGGTGGTATCCCAGGCGCTCGGCAGCCTTCGAGGTGACCAGGGCCGCATACATCGGCGCCCCGGGTGGCATCGGATACGGGGACGACCGCCATGGCTCGAACGGGTTGGCTCCAGCGAGTCCTGCCACGCCGATGAGGCGCTCGGCGGTGGCGTAGTGCGGCTCGAGGTCATCATAGGTCAGCGGCCAGTCAGCAACCGTGGCGTCATCGATCGGCCCGAGTTCAGATAGCACCCGGAAGTCGTCTTCCCGGAGCCGGGGAAGCTTGCCATCGGCATGCACGCCTCCGCCGCCGACCGTGGCGGGCAGGTTGTTGACGTCGCCGACATGCAGGCGGTCCCCGTCCGCCTCGCTCAGGCGGAATGTACGCGGCTCGAGCCATGGGTCCGGGCCGAGGAAATGCCGCTCGAGGTATTTGATCTCGTCGTTCGAGAACACGTGCATGAGGTCGTCAGGATGGGCTGGGTCGATCAGGTGGTTGCGCCCGCGCTCGAAGATGACCACAGACCGTCCCGCCCGCGTCATTTCGTCAGCCACCGTTGACCCGCCGGGCCCGGAGCCGACGATGATCGTGTGGAAGTCCCGGGCCGTCATGCCCCGCTCACTTCCGCATCGGTGTAGCCGCGTGGCTGCACGTCTCCGAGGTACCCGATCGATCGCCAGCCGGCCAGGTCCCGGTTGCCGCCATATTCAGGTGCGCCGTAGAGCCCTTCGCACACGTGCTGGTAAAGGAGATCCACAAACGAGCCGGCCGACCTGAGGCGATGATCTTGTTCCTCCGGGGGCAGAGCCGGGAAGTCGTCGCCTAGAGCAGCCAGGCCTTCGGTGTATCGTTCCTGAAGCCCGGCGACTGGCCCGAGACGTTCTCGTTCGGCAATGCCCTTTGAACCTTCGATACGCGTGCGCCAGGCAAGTTCCTCGACGGCGGTCAGCCGGTGGAAGCTAGCAAACGACGCCTCGCCTCCGAATCGACCGGAAAAGGGTCCTCCCGCCCAGATGCGAGGCGGATCGACGAGGAAGGCGCCAAGCAGACCCTCAATGTAATCAACCGCGCCAGCCTCAACAGCGCCCGGGCCGTACTCGTCCGCCGGCACCAGCCGGGCACAGGCAGCCGTCAGTATCTGGCGCTGGGCCAAACTAAGAAAGCGCCTCGCATCTCCATTTCCGGCAGACGTCATCTCGCATTCCCGTCCTCGGCAGAACGCTTTGGCTCGGAAAGCGTATTGCCTGTAAGTTGAACGAAGCCCAAGCCAGCGTCTCCATGCCCTTATCCGCGACCGGCCGGCCGGGCCTGATCAGGCCAGCGGCGGACCAGTACGACACTCCTACCACACACTAGACTCGCGGCGGCAGCGGCGGCCGGCGCTTCGACGGCCTGGTGCGCGTGTCAGGAGGTCGCACCGCGGGCCGCTGCTGCAGGGCTTCCAGGCCGAGCCTGACTGCGGTCTCCAGCTGGGTGTCCCGCTGTGCAGCCCAGTCGTCGGGCGAGATGATGACCTCGACGTCGGGGTCGACGCCATGGTTTTCCACGTCCCAGCCGTACTTCTCGAACCAGAAGGCCAGCCGCGGCACGGTGATCTGCGTTCCGTCGATGAGCTCGTGCTCGTTGTCGTAACCGATGACGCCGCCCCAGGTCCTGGCGCCGACGACTGGGCCAAGCCGCAGCAGGCGGATGGCGCCGGTGACGATGTCGCCGTCGGATCCCGCGCATTCGTCGGCGATCGCGACGACCGGCCCCCGCGGCGCGTCCTCGGGATAGGTAGACGGCATCAGGCCGCTCCTTACGTCCCAGCCGATTACGCGCCGCGCCAGCTTCTCCACCACGAGTTCCGAGGTATGTCCGCCGGTGTTGCCGCGCACGTCCACGATCAGCGCATCGCGCAGCATCTCGGTGCGCAGGTCCCGGTGAAAGTCTGCCCAGCCCTGGCTCACCATGTCTGGCACGTGCAGGTAGCCGATCCGGCCCTCGCTGAGCTCGCGGACCTGTGCTCGTTTCGCGCTGACCCAGTCCAGGTAGCGCAGCCTGGTATCGCTGTGCAGCGGGACAACCGGCACGCTGCGCGGGCCGCTGCCGTCGGCCGGGGCGATGGTGAGCTCGACAGGCTTGCCCGCGGCACCCATCAGCAGCGGTCCCGGCCCC
>DASYXX010000762.1:0-2590 GCA_035934395.1 Streptosporangiaceae bacterium | reverse complement strand
GCCGACCTGCGCGTCGACGGCCTGCGGCACGGCTGCGTGCTGCGCCCGCCCGCGTTCGCCGCCATGCTGCGCGGCGCCGACACCACGGCGGCCGAGGCGGTGCCCGGGGTGACCGTGGTCCGCGACGGCGCGTTCATCGGCGTCGTCGCCGACACCGCGGCCGGCGCGCGCCAGGCCGTCGAGGCGATCGATGCCACCTGGCAGCGCTCGCCGCAGCCCGGCGCCGATGACCTGGCCGACTACCTGCGGTCGCACCCGATCCACGGCGAGGGCTTCAGCGCCCCGTTCCGGCACGAGCAGGGTGACGCCGACGCGGCGCTGGCCGCCGGGCCGGAGCGCCTGGCCGCGCAGTACACCGCCGCCTACATCGCCCACGTCCCGATGGAGCCCAGGTCAGCGGTGGCGAAATGGCAGGACGGGCACCTGACGGTCTGGACCGGGACCTCGACGCCGTTCCGCGCCCGGCGCGAGCTGGCCGAGGCGCTCGGCGTGCCGGAGCCCTCGGTGCAGGTCATCGTGCCCGACTACGGCGGCGGCTTCGGCGGCAAGCACGGCGGCACCGTCGCCGCGGAGGCGGCCCGGCTCGCGCGGTCGGCCGGCTTCCCGGTCAAGGTCCAGTGGAGCCGCCACGAGGAGTTTCACTGGGGCTACCTCCGCCCCGCCGCGCTGATCGACATATCCAGCAGCGCGGACGCGTCCGGCGAGCTGACCGGCTGGTCGCACCTGAACGTCAACTCGGGAGCGGTCGGGATCCTGACCCCGTACCACATCCCGCATCAGCGCATCGTGTACCAGCCGGCCGACTCGCCGCTGCCGCAGGGCTCCTACCGCGCGCTGGCCGCCACGGCGAACAACTTCGCGCGCGAGTCGCACATGGACGAGCTGGCGCACCGGCTCGGAGCCGACCCGCTGCGGTTCCGGCTGCGCCACCTGCGCGACGCCCGGCTTGCCGACGTGCTCCGGGCCGCGGCCGAGCGCCTGGGCTGGCCCGCTCCGGGCCTCTCGCGGGCCGACGGGAGCGGGGCCGGGATCGCGTGCGGCATCGAGAAGGGCGGGCGAGTCGCCACCGCGGCCGCCGTCCGGGTGGACGGCGACGGCACGCTGCACGTGGACCGGCTGGTCACCGCGTTCGACTGCGGCGCCGTGGTCAACCCCGACAACCTGGCCAACCAGATCGAGGGCGCGGTCATGATGGGCCTGGGCGGCGCGCTGTTCGAGGCCATCGACTTCGCCGACGGGCAGATCCGCAACGCCTCGCTGTCGCAGTACCGGGTGCCGCGCCTGCCCGACCTGCCGCAGGTCGACGTCGTGCTGCTGGACCGGCCGGATCAGCCGTCGGCGGGCGGCGGCGAGACCCCGATCGTGGCCGTTGCGCCCGCCATCGCCAACGCGATCTTCAGCGCGTGCGGGATCCGGCTGCGGGCCATGCCCCTGGCCCCGGGCGGCGTGGTCCCAGCACACGGCGCCCGGCCTGACGACCGCCCGTTATACGGCTTTTGCCGTTTTCCCGCGCAGCCTGGCCGTGGGGTCGATGGGCCATCCACTCCGATAGAGGGTGGTCGATGGGCCATCGACGACATTCCCCCGGGGTGACGGCGATGGGCGCGCGAGGCCTTCGCGGCCGGGCGCGGGCCTCAGCGGCCAATCGCGTCGAGCGCCGCGGTCGCGTCGGGCGGCAGATCCAGCGCGGCGGCCGCGACGTTCTCGCGCAGGTGCGCCACCGACGACGTGCCGGGGATCAGCAGGACGTTCGGTGACCGGTGCAGGAGCCAGGCGAGCGAGACGGCCATCGGGGTCGTGCCGAGCCGCTTGGCGACCAGCTCCAGCGTGTCCGACTGGAGCGGCGAGAAGCCGCCGAGGGGGAAGTACGGCACGAACGCGACGCCCTGCCGCGCGGTGAGGTCCACGAGCGCGTCGTCGCCACGGCGGGCGACGTTGTAGAGGTTCTGCACGCAGACGACCGGCGCGATCGACTGCGCCTCGGCGAGCTGGTCGGCGGTGACGGTGCTGAGGCCGAGGTGCCGGATCAGCCCCTGCTGCCGCAGCTCGGCGAGCGTCCCGAACTGCTCCGCGATCGAGCCGGGCTCGGGTGCCTCGACGGCACCGGCGCGCAGGTTGACGACGTCGAGCGTGCTGAGCCCCAGGTGCCGCAGGTTGTCGTGCACCTGCGCGCGCAGCTCGGCGGGCGTGCGGGCGTGCAGCCAGCCGCCGCGCGAGTCACGGCGGGCGCCGACCTTCGTGACGATGTGCAGGTCGCCCGGGTACGGCGCGAGCGCCTCCCGGATGAGCTCGTTCGTGACGCGCGGCCCGTAGAAGTCGGCGGTGTCGATGTGCCTGATGCCGAGGCCGACGGCCGCGCGCAGCACGGCGATCGCGGCGTCGCGGTCCTGCGGCGGCCCGAACACGCCGGGCCCGGCCAGCTGCATGGCGCCAAAGCCGACACGGGTGAGCTCGAGGTCGGCGACACGGTAGGTGCCGCCGGGCAGATCGCGGGATGGCATGGCTTCCTTCCTACCCGCGGGCGGATGCCGCAAGCGCCAGCCACGATGCTCCGGGCTTGGCGCAGCAGCCAGCACCCCGGTCATCCTGG
>DASYXX010000735.1:0-5398 GCA_035934395.1 Streptosporangiaceae bacterium | reverse complement strand
ACACCGTGATCATGGACATCCAGGCGGAGAATCGGCGGGTCCTGCGCGCGGTGCGCCGGGCCTTTCCAGACGGGGTGACCAGGCGCGACGTGGCTGTGCTTACCTTTCAGGCGCCGATCCGCCGAAGCCGACAATGACCTGACTGTCAACGCCGCTGAGACCGGAGATGACAACTGATGAGAGAACGCTGGCGGGCGGTCAATCCGCGGATCGGCCAGGTGGACCCCGATGACCCGGCGGGCAGTCGAGCCCCGTCCGCCCGCAGAGCAGCAGCTGCTGTGGGCCGCGGAAGAACTGTTCGCCGAGCAGGGCTATCGGCAGACCACTGTGGCCCAGATCTGCGCCCGGGCCGGCATCGCCACCGGCAGCTTCTACGCGCACTTCCGGTCGAAGGCAGAGATCTTCGCCGCGGTGGTCCGGCGGATCAACGCCGATCTCAGGTTCGCCATGCGCGAGGCCATCGAGGGCGCGGGCGGCCAGCGCGAGCTGGAGGGCGCCTGCTTCCACGCATTCTTTGAAATGCTGCCCAGGCGCACGCGGATGGACCGGATCGTGCGGGAGTCCGAGTTCGTCGCACCCGCCCAGTTCCGTGAGTACTACGAGCATCTGGCCCGCGACTACGCGCGCGGCGTGCGCCAGGCCCAGCTGGCCGGCCAGGTTGACGTGCGTTACGACCCCGAGGTCATCGCGTACATCGTCGCTGGCATCGGCCACTTCATCGGGATGCGCTGGGCCGACTGGACCGCGGGCGGCCACGTCCGGGAGGAAGTGCTCGATGAAGTGCTGGCCATGCTCGCCCGCGGCCTCACGCCCCGCGGCGACGCGTTCCGGCAAGGAAACGACCCCGCGTGTTAAGGGCGCTATCCCCCGCTGGCGCCGCCCCCTGGCGTTGGCTGCGGGCATTCAGCCGGTTCCTAGGCCGGCCAGGAGGGCGCGTACGGCCAGATCCCACCGGCGGTTCACCGACGCCCTGGAAGAGCCCAGCCACCCCGCGGCCTCTTGCGTGGCCAGCCCCTGGGCCAGGGCGAGGACCGCGTGGGCGATGTCGGTCTGGTCGCCGTCGATGATCCCCGCGTCGATGCAGCGCCGGACCGAGCGCACAATGAACTCCCGGGTGGCCGCTCCCGCCTCCAGCTCGCCCGGGCCGGGGTCGAAGTCGGCGAACGGCCGGGAGAACATGACCTGTGCTAGCACGGGGTTGCGCCGGACGAAGATCCGGTACGCCTGGACCACGCGGATCAGGTCGGCGCGCGGGTCATCCGACTCCCGCAGCCTCGCGAAACGGTCCCCGAGGAGCCGGAAGCCCTCGAAGAACACCTCCCGCACCAGGCCGGCCTTGTCGCCGAACAGCTCGTAGACGGCTGGCGGCGACGTATGTGCCTGCTCGGCGACCTTCCGGGTGGTGAACCCCCCGACCCCGTCCGCGGCCAGCATCCCGACCGCCACCTGCACGATGTGCTCGCGCAGCTGTCCAGTCCGCTGCTTAGCCCTGGGCACCGTCGAATCCTACAGGGGCTACCTATCCTCGTTACGGAACCACAATACGGTAACGTCCCTGAGTTGCGGCTTCGCGCTTGACGTCACCGACATTGGCCGCAACATCGTGCGCCTGGAGGGCACCGCCCGGCGAGTCCACGACCAGTCGCCCGCCGGCGTGCCTACTGGGACTCGACTGGCGTTTTCTACCATTGCAGCGTTGTAGATGCAGACAGCCGTGCCGGCTCAGTGGGCCACCTCCGGGCGGAGCCGGTTGAGGAAGGGCCGGATCGCGGCCAGCAGCCCGGCCGGGTTGTCGCCTTGCACGTTGTGGCCGGAGTGCGGGATGGTGACAACCGCGGCGTCGCGGACCAGGGCCGCGAACGCGGCGGCCTGGCCGGCGGAGAACAGGTCGCTGTCGGCGCCGCGGAGGATCAGGGTGGGGCAGGCTATGGCCCGGGCCTGGGGGGCCAGCTCCCGGATCTGGGCAGCGAATGCGGCCAGGCGCTCTCGGGACAGGTGCCGCTGGTCGCGTTTCCAGGTCCAGCGCCCGTCGGGCAGCCGGCGCATGTTGTGTTGCAGGCTGGAGCGCAGCAGCCGGGGATCGCGCCGCGGGTTGAAGGCCAGGGCCCGCGTGATGGCCTCCTCGAGCGAGGCGAACTCGCGTGAGTCGAGGGTGAACGCCGCGAGGCGGTCGATCCCGGCCTGGCTCCCGGCGAAGGGCCCGGTGTCGACCGTTACCAGGCCGGCGAGCCTGCGCGGGTGGCGGCTGGCGTAGCCGATCCCGATGATTCCGCCCAGCGACTGGCCGACCAGGAAGAACCGCGGGTTGCCCAGGTGGTCAGCGAATGCTTCGAGGTCGCGCAGGTGGGCGCCCAGGCCGTAGTCCAGGGCGGGCGACCATTCGCTGTCGCCGTGGCCGCGCAGGTCGAGGGCGTAGCAGCGGTGGTCTTCCCGCAGCGCCAGGCAGACGATGTCCCAGGTATGGGCGTTGAGCCCGCCGCCGTGCAAGAACACCACCGGCAGCCCTCCGGGGGTTCCCTGGTCGCCGCCGGGGGATCCCCAATCGAGATAGTGCAGCCGCATCCCGCCCAGCACGACGTGCTCATTCTGGGGCAGGACAACCTGCGTGACACGAATGCCGGCGGCCGTGGCGACCGCGGCGAGGTGCCGGGCTTCCTCGGCAGGGGCCGGCGCCGGGCCCGGCGCCTCGTCAAACGCGTTCATGACCTGGTTGCGGCCCGGCGCTGGCGGCCGCCGCCGCCGACGGGCATGCGCCCGTGCTGGATCCGGTCACTGAACAAGCGTATAGGATATTGTCCGTGCGTTCAATCGGACTGGAGCAGGACGACCTGACCGCCAGGGCCCGGCTCCGCGAGACAGCTCTGGCACTGTTCGCCCATCACGGGATCGCGGCCACCAGCCTGCGGTCGGTCGCCGCGGCTGCCGGGGTCTCCCCGGGCCTGGTCATCCACCACTTCGGGTCCAAGGACGGCCTGCGCCGGGCGGTCGACGCCGTCGTGGTCAAGCGGATCACCGCCGCGCTGAGCGAGGTACCGGTCGGCAGCAGCGGCGCCAGCCTGATCGACCAGCGGGCCGAGGTCCTCGCCCGGGTGCTGCGACCCCAGCCAGCGCTGCTGCACTACATCGCCCAGGCACTGAGCGAGGGCGGCCCGGCGGCCGGCGAACTGTTCGCCCTGCTGTACGCCACCGCCAGCGCCGACCAGGCACTAGCCGACGCCGGGATGATCCGCACCGGCAGCGATCCCCTCTGGCGCGCCCTCCAGCAGCTAGTCCTCATCATCGGGCCGTTGCTGCTGCGCCCGCTGGTCGAACAACAACTCGGAGGGTCGCTGTTCGAACCTGCCAACTTCGAACGCTGGATGCGCGCCAACGCCGACCTGCTCAAACACGGCCTCTACACACAACCAGCGCCCAGCCCGCCAGCGCCGACCGCCCCACCCGAGCCCGGCCACACCGCAGGTGGCAGGAGCGGGCCCGGTCGCGCCGGAATAAGATTCAAACTAGGCTAAGTGGCATTGCACCTAGATCCGGGCAACACCATTGATATCCTCGCCCGCGATGAGCACGAACTCCCCCGTCGAGCCCTCGCGCCGGCTTTCGAGATAGGGCCTATACGCGTCACTTGCGTAGAACGCCTGCGCTGCTTCCTTCGATGGCCACTCGATGATCAGGTAGATCTGCCGTAGCGCGCCTTGGCCCTCGATCCTCTCGACGTTTGACGTCCGCGCCAGATAGCGGCCGCCGTGGCGCTCGACGAGCTTGGTCGTGTGCTCGACGTAGGCCCGTATCCAGCTCCGGTCGTTGATGTCGATCTGCGCGACCGCGTAGTACTTCATCCATTCACCTCTGCGGGTCCCAGGGCTTCTTCCTTGCTCGGCGGTACAGGTTCGTGCTGGAAGCCGCCTGCGGCAAGGCCAGGCCGGCCCGGGCCGGCCTGGCCGGCCTTGCCGCAGGGTGCGGGCAGCTGGTGCTATGAGCTGGGGACGATGTCCCCGAAGAGCCCGTCTTTCTCGTTGTTGATCCCGGCGGCGAAGTACAGTGCGCCCGGGACGACATTCAGCGAGCCTGCCGGGAAGCGCAGCCCCCACAGGTCGGGGATGACGAGCTGGTCGCCGTCCGCGGTGCGGAGCGAGCCCAGGTGATGGCCGGTCACCGGGTCGTAGGCGTTGATGTGGCCATTGCCGAAGTTGCCGACCAGGATGTCGCTGCCGAAGCGCCCGAACGTCGAGGGCGCCAGCGTCACCGCCCACGGGGAGTCGAGCGCCCCCCGGCTGACGAGCCGCTTGATGAGAGTTCCGCTCGGGCTGAATTCGTCGACGAATCCGTTGCCTTCCCCGGCCACGTCGTCGTGCTTGGCTGCGTCCTGCCTGGCGAAGGTGACGAAGAGGTTACCACCGATGTTATGAATTCCGAACGGCGCGAATCCGGCCGGGACGGTCGGATCGGTGAAGCTCTCGACGAGGTTGAAGTGGCTGTCAAACACGTCCACGACACCGAACCGGAAGTTCGCCGCATACAGGAATTTCCCGGCCGGGGTGGTGACCATGGTGAGGCCCTTGTAGACGGCGCCAGCGTCACCAGCGGGGTCGGTTATCGTCGACCTGTCGACGGCGGTGATCGCGCGCGTGGGATCGACGGCGGAATTCCAGCCGGCGATGGTGCCGTCCTCAGTCGCGAACAGGAATGTGCTAGCGCCCGATACGCCGTTCTCCGAGACCACGAAGCCGTTCGCGGTGGGGTTGAATGCCGATCCGGTCGGCGTGCCCGTGGCACCGGGGCCCGCCGACGGGGCGGCCGGGATGGTTACCACGCGCGGGTGCAGCGAGTCTGGCTGGGGATTGCCTGCTCCGTCGTAGACCGTCGCGACGCCGGCCCCGTTGTCGGACACCCAGATCGGCAGGCCAGGGCCGGACGTCTGGCCCCAGGGATTGTGCAGGTTCGAGTCTGTGCGCGCGGCCAGGCCGGGGATATCAGAGACGAGGTTGTGCTGTACGTAGGTGCCGCCGCCATCGGCCAGCGCCGGAGTACCGGCCCCCGATAGTGCGATCGGTGCGGCCGTCACCACGAAGACTGCCGCTGCGGCGAGGATTTTGGGCGCTCTCACAATTCTCCTGTCCGAACATCGAGCACGTTCGTGCGCGGTTGCTGCGTGAGCAGCACCCGTTACACGGCGTCGCTTCTACGACACTCCTTAGTAGACGGCCACGGCCCGGCGCCGGTTCAAATGCCGGCTAAAAACAGGCCACTCTCGGCGACGGGACGCGGCGGTCCGGCGTCGGCTCGCGCGCTGGCGGACCCACGGGCCAAATGAGCCCGGCGGCGCGGATCAGCCGGGCCTTGCTCACCGGCTGGCCGCCCGGGCACGTAGCCGTAGTGGAAGGCCAGCTCGCCGGTGGCC
>DASYXX010000729.1:0-1778 GCA_035934395.1 Streptosporangiaceae bacterium | reverse complement strand
GCCGGGGCGGACCTGCTGATCGCGGAGGCCTACTATCGCGACAAGAACGTCCCCTACCACCTGCGGCACGCGGACCTGGCCGCTCACCGCGGCCGGCTGGCCAGCCGACGCACCGTGCTCACCCACATGTCGGATGACATGTTGCACCATCTGGACCAGGCCCGCGTCGAGACCGCGGAGGACGGGCTCATCCTGTACCTCTGATCGTTATCGGGCGGGGAGGGGGGAGGGCGGGGAGGAGGAGAACGGTGCCCGCGACCGACGACGCTGACGGCCAGGCCAGGCAGCCCGGCAGGGATGCCCGGCGAGAGGAGCAGCGCCATGCCACCGCGATCACGGTCCTCGCAGTCACGCTCACGCTGGCGGCGGGCGCGACGGACGTGGCCAGCTTCACCCGGCTGGGAGACGTGTTCGCCAGCGTCATGACCGGCAACCTGGTCCTGCTCGGGCTGGCCATTGGCCGGTCCAGCGCGCTGGCGACGCACGCAGTGGTCGCATTCGGCGGATACATGGTCGGTGTGGCGGCAGGGGCCAGGCTGGTCCCGGCCGGTCAGGCTCACGGCGGGCCGTGGCACCGGGCGCTGCCTACGGCGCTCCTCGTGGAGCTCGTGCTGCTGGTCGGCTTCGCCGTCGGCTGGGAGCTGACGGATGCGGCGCCCCACGGCGCCGCCCAGCTCGTGCTCCTCGCTCTGGCTGCGACGGCCATGGGCACGCAGAGCGCGGCGGCGCGCGGCTTCGGCGCGCGGGTGTCGACGACCTACCTGACGGGGACGCTGACCGGCGTGGTGGCGGCGTGGGTCACGCCCGGACGGCGGGCCACGATGGAGTGGCGCGAAGCCTCGCTGCTGATGGCGGTTGCCGTCGGCGCGGCCGCGGGCGGGCTGGTGATCGCGAACGCGGCGGCCGGGCTGCCCGCGATCCCGCTGACCGCCGTGGTCCTGGTAATCGTCGCCGCGCGAGCCCGGGACCGCGGCGCACGGCCGTCCCGGTAGCGGGCCGCGGGGCCGGGACGGCAGGGCCGGGCTGTGTCAGCCCCGCGCCAGGGCGTACGGCCCGGGACGGCGCATCAGCCACTGCCAGAACGAGCGCCTCGGCGGGCGGGCCTTGATGCTGCCGCTGCCGACCTTGCCCGAGACCTCGAGGCGCAGGGTTACCGGCACGTCGGGCCCCCAGGGCGCCCGGACCTTGACTTCGCCGCTGCGGACCGTGACATCGTCGGCGTCAACCATGATGCCGGGCTTGGTGACGAGCAGCAGCCTGCCGCTGCGCACGTCCGCGTCGATCTTCAGCAGCGGCTGGGCGATGATCGCCTCGGTGAAGTCGAGCTTGACCTCACCGCTCGTGACCCGCACCTCGATCCGCCGCGGCACCATCCAGCGGCCGTCGCGCTTGGCGCTGCCGCTGCGGCAGTCGAGACGGATGACGTCCTTGGGCTCGGGAACCGCCGCCCCCGCCGCCTGACCCACCGCGGGCAGGTCCGTGGTCAGCGCGGCCAGCTCGCCGAAGGTGCGCGCGGTCAGCGCCGCCTCGAGCCGCTCGTCGAGCTCCTCCGAGGTCAGCCGGCCATCGCCGGCGGCCACCCGCAAGATCTCGACCACGCGGTCCCGGTCCCGGTGCGAGGCCCGCAGCTGACCCTGCGCAACGGGGTCAGCCGGGACCGATGGCTCGCGTCGCGCCGCCATCTCGCCCCGTGCCGCCGCCTCGTCTCCCGGCCCGGCCGACGGCATCCCACCCACCATGGCACATACTGTACGGCCGTGATTGCCCCGCCGACAGTC
>DASYXX010000628.1:0-2008 GCA_035934395.1 Streptosporangiaceae bacterium | reverse complement strand
ACGAACGGCCTGTCCGGGTCCGCCCTGTCGCCCGTGAACCGGCCGGCCGAGTTGATGGGATGCACGATCGCGATGACGAGGCGGCCGCCGACGGTGAGGATGCGCGCGATCTCCCTGACGGCGGCCGGCATGTGGTCGATGTCGTGCAGGGACATGAACGCCACCGCGCAGTCGGCGGCCCCGGAGGCCAGCGGCAGCCGGGCCGCGTCGGCCACGACCGCGGGAACCGGAAGGGCCGGGTGGGTCGCCGCGGCGCGGGTCATGGCCGGCGACATGTCGACCGCAAGCACCTGGTGGCCACGGGCACGCAGGTCGCGGCTGACCCGCCCCTCCCCGCACCCAACATCCACGGTCAGCCGCCCGGGCCGCGGGACTAACGGGAGGAAGGCGTCCCGGTGGAAGGTTTCGTAGGTGTCCAGCCCCGTCCTGGCCCAGGCGATCCACTCCCGCGCGTGCCGGTCCCAGCCCTCGCCGAGCGGAAGCCGGCCGGTCATCGGATGCTGTCCAAGGCTCATCATTCTCCGGTAAGCACTCTACGGTCGCGCCGCGGCGAACCGGTGGCGGGCCGTCAGCAGGCGGCGGGAACCAGCGCCCAGACCACTTTCCCGCCCGAGGCCCGGTGGGGGTACCAGTCCCAGGCTGCGCTCATGGCCTCGACCAGGCACAGGCCGTGTCCGCTCTCATCCTCGGCGGTCGCATCCGCGGGCACGGGCGGCTGCGGGCTCCCGTCTTGGACCTCGATCAGCACGCGGGCCCGGTCGGACGCCAGCTGCAGTCGCACCCGGCGACGGGCCCTGGCGGCCGGGCAGGCCTGGATCGCGTTGGTGACGAGCTCGGAGACGACCAGTTCCGCGGGCTCGCCGAGCGCGCCGAGGTCCCAGTCTGCGAGTACCCGGCGGGCATGGTGCCGGGCGCGAGGGACGGCGCCGGGGAGCGCGGTGACTTCCAGGCGGCTGTGCAGGGGCCAGGCTTGCTCATCGACCGCGGCTCGCCCGCCGTGCGGGTCTTCGAGGAGGATGGTCTGGCGCCGGTCGTGGCGCGGGTACAGGCTGGTCATCGCGGGCTCCAGGAATCTAGCATTTGCTTTAATCGCATGCTTAAAGCCTAGCTGCCGGTTGCGCCTGTGTCAAGCATATGATTAAATCATATGCATGAAGCAACGGCTTGTCTTGCCTCCGCGGGGTGACTCGGCAGCTCAGGGCACCCCCGAGCGGCTGATTGCGGCCGTCGAGCGGCTCCTGGCCGAGCGCGACGACCTAGATCCCCCACTGCGGGACATCACCCAGGCGGCGGGGGCCAACGTGGCAGCGGTCAACTACCACTTCGGCTCCAAGGCCGCGCTGGTCACGGCCGTCATCGAACGGATCGTGGCCGAACAAGCACACGCTGTCCTCGAGGCGCTTGACGCCGTCTCCATCGCTCAGCCCACCGCAGGCGTGGAGGAGATCCTGCGGGCGTGGATGCACGTAAGCGCGGGCGTCGCCTCGAACACCGTGCTGAGCCGGGTCGTCGCCCGAATCCTGGCCGGCCCGCCTGCCGAGCTAGGCGAGCTAGTCGAAAGGGCCAGCGCCGAGCCGCGGGCCCGCCTTCGCAAGCTGCTCTCCGATCGTCTTCCGCAGCTTTCCGTCGAGGAACTCAGTTTCCGTATGGATATGACGTTCATTGCGCTGGTCGTGTTCAACCGAGGTAGCCTCCGGCGGGCGCCGTTCGACGACGGCCGCTCCGGTACCCCCGACGACACCTTCGCCCGCTGGGTCCTGGCCTTCATCGTGGGCGGCATCACCGCTGCCCCATCCCCGGGATGATCAGCAAGGCGTGCGGGGCCACGGGTCCATGACGGGGCTAGCAGGCCCGCGACGGCGGCCGCCGGCGCCTTGGGACCGGCCCGGGCGGAGTCGGCAGGTCGCGGCTGGCACTGGCGGTGGCCGGGCGGCTGCGGGACCATTTCGGTGCAGGCATGGTGTTCGTCCCGCTGGCGGCGGTGATGCGGTTTAGGAGGCTGCCGTGA
>DASYXX010000623.1:0-14812 GCA_035934395.1 Streptosporangiaceae bacterium | reverse complement strand
AGTGCTGGGAAGACCGCGAGGCGACGTTCCTGATCGGCGGCGACCAGTGCACCCGGCGCTGCGACTTCTGCCAGATCGCCACCGGCAGGCCCGAGCCGCTGGACACCGACGAGCCGCGGCGGGTCGCCGAGTCGGTGGCGGCGATGGGGCTGCGCTATGCGACGGTCACCGGCGTGGCCCGCGACGACCTGCCCGACGGCGGCGCCTGGCTCTACGCCGAGACCTGCCGGGCCATCCGCGCCGCGGTGCCGGGCTGCGGCGTTGAGCTGCTGATCCCCGACTTCGACGCGGAGCCGAGCCAGCTCGCCGAGGTGTTCGCCGCCCGGCCCGAGGTGCTCGCGCACAACATCGAGACCGTGCCCCGGATCTTCCGCCGGATCAGGCCCGGATTTCGCTACGAGCGATCGCTCGATGTGCTCGGCCGGGCCCGCGCGGCCGGCCTGATCACGAAGTCCAACCTGATCCTCGGCCTGGGTGAGGAGCGGGAGGAGATCAGCGCGACCATGGCCGATCTGCGCGCCGCCGGCTGCGACCTGCTCACGATCACCCAGTACTTGCGGCCTTCGGTCCGGCACCACCCGATCGACCGGTGGGTGCCCCCCGAGGAGTTCGACGAGCTGCGCGAGGAGGCGCTCGAGCTGGGGTTCGCCGGGGTCATGGCGGGCCCGCTGGTCCGCTCCTCCTACCGGGCCGGCCGCCTCTACCGCCAGGCCCTCGACCGCATAGCGCGGGACGGTTAGCGCTCGGGACGCGTTACTCATAACATCACCAGCATGGTAAACAAGCCGCCAGGCACTGGCTCGAAGAAGGCCGCTGCCGACGCCGCAAGCGCAGGCCGCCTCAGGCAGATCGGCATGGTCGCGGGCATCATCCGCAAGGCCAACCCGAAGGCCCTGCCGATCGTTGCGGCCACCGGCATCGGGATCATCGCGATCATGGTGGTCGTCGGCCTCCTCACCGGCCTGGCGCCATTCCTGATCCCGCTCGGCGTGCTGGTGGGCCTCACCGCGGCAATGATCTTGTTCGGGCGGTTCGCGCAGTCGGCGCAGTACGCGACCATCGCCGGCCAGCCCGGCGCCGCCGCGGCGATCCTGCAGAGCATGCGCGGCAACTGGACAGTGACTCCGGCCGTCTCGTTCAACCGGAACACGGACGTGGTGCACCGGACCGTCGGCAGGCCCGGGGTGATCCTGGTTGGCGAGGGCTCGCCGAACCGGCTGCCGAGTCTGCTCGCGGCCGAGAAGAAGCGCGTCTCGCGGGTCGCCCTGGACGTGCCGATCTACGACATCCAGGTCGGTGACGAGGAGGGGCAGATACCGATCCGGCGGCTGCAGCGACACATCATGAAGCTCCCCAGGAACCTCAAGGGCCCGGCGGTCGCCGACCTGAACTACCGGCTGAAGGCGCTGCCTCAGTCGCTGCCGATCCCCAAGGGCCCCATGCCCAGGGCCGGCCGCATGCCGAGGGCCCCCCGCCCCAAGTTCCGCTAACCACGCCGGCCCACCCCGCCCTCCCGCCGCCATCTCGCGTCGCCAGGCCGCGTCGCCAGGCCGCCCTGCCGCGTCGCGGCCTCGGCGGGCTGCTGGCCCGCGCCACAGCGCTCGGTCCGGTGCTCGCGGTGCCGCCGAGCCCTCATGACCGCCGCGCCGCTGACCCAGCCCAACCATGATCCGTTATGATGGAGGATTTTGTGCGTATATGGTAAAAAAACTTCCACCATAAGGGATCATGGGCGGCCTACGGGGCAGGTGGGGCCGCACGGGCGGAGCGATCCGAGCCAGCCGCGCTTCTGCGCTGCGGCGCCTAGCTCCATTGCCGCCTGGCACGCTCGGTCGCTGACGTCGCCCCAGCCGTACCTGAGGACAAGGACACCTTCCGCGGCCAGCGCTCTATCCCTGCCGATATCCTGCCATCGCTCCACGGCGGGATGGTACGCCTGACCGTCCAGCTCCACGCCGATGCCGAACTCCTCGTAGAGGTTATCGAGATACTGGCGCCGCGAACCTCGGGCAATCTCGACTTGCCTCCTTGCGGCGGGCAGGCCGTGCGGTCGTTCGACGCTGCGCACATAGCGGTTCTCAAGGGGCGACAGCACGCCCTCGGCAATGTCGGCCAGGGCCAGGGTGAGCTCCGCGCGCCAGCGAACCTTGGTGCGCGACATCAACGCCTGCAATAGCAGCGGCGGCTTGGTGAGGCGCTGTGCGCATGGACGGCTGATCCAGCTGAACGCGTCGTCGAATGTGACCGCGAGCTGCGCTAAGTCCAGCGCGGTCTCCTCGACTCTCGTCCGCGGCGGCGTCCGTACCGGGTGCCTGGCCACGTCAAGCCGACCCGAGCGGTGCAGCACGATTCCCGGGACCCGGACCACGCGCTTCTCCAGGGGGACGGTGACATGGATCAGCCTGCTCGGCCCGGGAGCGAATCCATCGAGTTCAGCCGCGGTCTGGTAGCTCAGCACGGCGTCGGGGCCAGCCCGCAGAACCGCCGCCCACAGCTCTGCCTCGCGGCATGGCGGGCCGGTGAACACGGCATAAACCCCCGTGTATAGCCGCTGAAACCGGTCATTCCGCAACGAAGCGGCCACAACGCCCGGGTCGAGCGCGATCGCGGACACCTGCCAGCGGGCGAACACCCCGCGCTGACGGGACAGCAACTGGTGGAAGTCATCGGAGAGTCGTTCGCTCATGTGCCCAAGTCTGGGCGGGAGGTTATGCGAGACGGCAGCCAATTTCGGCCGCCTGTGGATAACTAGCTCGGCCCGCTACACAGCGGATGATGGGGCGGCGCTAGGTCCTGATCACGATCGTGTTGGCGGCCTTGTCGTGGAGGCCGCGCAGGTCGCCGTCAAAGATCAGCGGCGGGATCACGGCCAGGAACAGGATCGTGCGGACCAGGGCCCAGATCAGGCCGACCGGCCTGCCGTCGAGCCGCGCCACCCGCAGCCCGAGCAGTCGCTTGCCCGCTGTGTAGCCGGTCAGCGCGGTCAGCAGGTAGTTCTCCACGGCGAACACGACGAACGTCCAGTACAGGTCGTGGAACAGGGCGATGGCGATGATCTCGCACATCACCCAGTCGATCACCAGTGCGCCGAGCCGCCTGCCGACCCCGGCCACCATGCCGTGCCCCGACCGGGGCAGCCCGAGCCGCTCGCCGGGGTACTCGCTCTTGTCCCCGGTAGCCGGAGTCACGCCGGACAGCCACGATCCGGTCCACCGTCGCTCCGCCACACGTACACGGTATCCCGACGACGAGGAGCGGGCGACCAGGCCCGCCGTCGCCGTCACCCCCGATGGCGCCGGATCGTCGAGGCGTCGGCCCCCGAGCCGCCGACGAACCGCATGGGGTCCCCGGATCCCAGGTCGGCGATGCCCGCGCTCTCCAGGGCCCCGATCGCCATGGTCCGGCGCACCGCCGAGAACGTCAGCACATGAGCCAGCACCCCGGCATAGGTGAAGGTTTCGGGCGGATCGCACATCGCGTCGACGAACGTGTCATCTGCGCGCCCGTCCCGGATCGGCGCCAGCACGAGCTCACGAAACCGCGGGCCGGCGGCCTCGAGCCGGCTGCGCCAGCCGTGCGGCGTGGCGTCACCGCCGCGCGGCATGACCGTGCCGCCCTCCAGCGACGTGATCCACATCTCGAGCTGCCCGACGAGCCGGTCGGTGAGGCTGCGCAGCGTGGGGTCGCGGTCGATGCCCGCGACCGACAGCTCGATCGGCCGGTCGAGCACGTCATCGCTGACGCGGGCCGCGCGGTCGATGATTTCCCCGACGAGAGTCAGATGGTGGTCAAGCATGCCGGTGAGGACGTCCATGTCGGAGCTCCTAGTGGGTGCGGGCAGCCGGAGGCCACCGGGTGGGTGGAAGTGCACGCCGCTGGCGGCGGCCAGGTCGTGCTGGCCGGGCCGGGCGGGCCGGGACGCCCTGTCGCGGCGGTAGCCGGACGGCGCGACGCCGTAGGCGCGGCCGAACGCCCGCGCGAACGCCTCGGGCGAGCCGTACCCAGCGCCTAGGGCGATCTCGATGACCGGATCCCGCGTCGACGTCAGCCGGTGCGCGGCGCGCTCGAGCAGCAGCCTGCGCCGGAACGCCCCGGGCGGCTCGCCCAGGGCGGCGGTGGCCAGGCGGCCGAAGTGGAAGCGCGACAGGTACGCCCGGGCCGCCAGGTCATCCCCGGTCAGCTCCGGCTGATCGAGGCTGGCCTCGACCAGGTCGAGGATCCAGCGGAGCCGGTCTGCGCTCTCCATGGGAAGATCCTCCCGGATGCAGCGCGACCTGGCCTGATCGTGCTTGCTGTCTTCCCGTTACCGGCTAGCCGCCCGTGTTCCGGCCGTAACATGGGCGAAACATCGGGGATACGGACCGGAAATCGCGGTCGCCTAGCGTTCCAGCA
Source organism: Streptosporangiaceae bacterium (assembly GCA_035934395.1). Taxonomy (GTDB): domain Bacteria; phylum Actinomycetota; class Actinomycetes; order Streptosporangiales; family Streptosporangiaceae; genus JASHPR01. Next base: position 10,420 of record DASYXX010000623.1, on the reverse strand, counting down.
GCGCCCGGGAGGCGGGCGTCAGCCTGCAAGGGGCGCAAGGGAGGGCGGATGTTCACGAGCGGCGATGAGATCCTGCGATTCATCGAGGCGGAGTCAGTAGAGTTCGTCGACGTCAGGTTCTGCGACCTGCCCGGGACCGTTCAGCATTTCACGGTCCCGGCCGAGTCATTCGACGAGAAGATCTTCAGCGACGGCCTGATGTTCGACGGTTCCTCGATTCGCGGCTTCCAGCAGATCCACGAGTCGGACATGCTGCTGCTGCCGGACCCGACCACCGCGGTGATCGACCCGTTCCGTGCCCGCAAGACGCTGAACTTGACGTTCTTCGTGCACGACCCGCTGACCGGCGAGCCGTACACCCGCGACCCGCGCAACATCGCCCGCAAGGCCGAGGACTACCTGCGCGGCAGCGGCATCGGCGACACCGCGTACTTCGGGCCCGAGGCGGAGTTCTACATCTTCGACTCCGCGCGGTTCGAGACCAGCCCGAACGCCGGCTACTACTACATCGACTCGGTCGAGGGCGCCTGGAACACCGGGCGTGACGAGCCGGGCGGCAACCTCGCCTACAAGCCGCGCTACAAGGGCGGCTACTTCCCGGTCCCGCCGATGGACCACTACACCGACCTGCGGTCGGACATGGTGCGCGCGCTGATCGAGTGCGGAATCCCGGTCGAGATGCAGCATCACGAGGTCGGCACCGCGGGCCAGGCAGAGATCGACATCAGGTTCGACAGCCTCCTGCACATGGCCGACAAGGTCATGCTCTACAAGTACGTGGTGAAGAGCGTGGCCCGCGCGGCTGGGAAGACAGTGACGTTCATGCCCAAGCCGCTGTTCGGCGACAACGGCTCAGGGATGCACTGCCACCAGAGCCTGTGGAAGGACGGCGCGCCGCTGTTCTACGACGAGGTCGGCTACGCGGGGCTCTCCGACCTGGGCCGTTACTACGTCGGCGGGCTGCTGAAGCACGCGCCGTCGCTGCTGGCATTCACGAACCCGACCGTGAACTCCTACCACCGGCTGGTGCCTGGCTTCGAGGCGCCGGTCAACCTGGTGTACTCGCAGCGCAACCGGTCGGCGTGCGTGCGGATCCCGATCACCGGCCCGAGCCCGAAGGCCAAGCGGCTGGAGTTCCGGGTCCCGGACCCGTCCTGCAACCCGTACCTGGCGTTCTCCGCAATGCTGCTGGCCGGCCTGGACGGGATCAAGAACAAGATCGAGCCGCCCGAGCCGGTGGACAAGGACCTCTACGAACTTCCGCCGGACGAGGCGCGGGCGATCCCGCAGGTGCCAGGCTCGCTGGACGAGGTGCTCGACACGCTGGAGGCCGACCACGAGTTCCTGCTCGAGGGCGGCGTCTTCACCCAGGACCTGATCGAGACCTGGCTGGACTACAAGCGCGCCAACGAGATCGACCCGATCCGGCTGCGCCCGCACCCGCACGAGTTCGAGCTCTACTTCGACGCCTGACGGCAGAGCTTGGCGCAGCCCGATGCGGTCACTTCCAGCGGATGCCGTTCCAGCTCAGGATCAAGTTGCCGCCGACCGCCCAGGCGCGGGTGGCTGAGAGGGCCGCCACGCCGAAAAGGGCGGCCTTCGGGGCGGGTATCAGCTTCCAGCGGGTGCCGTTCCAGCGCAGGATCAGCGTCGCTCTGCTCGAGAGCGGGTAGCCGACCGCCCAGGCGCTGCGGGCCGAGAGGGCAGCCACGGCACGGAGAATGCCGTCGCTGGCCGCCGCCGGGCTGGGTACCTGGGTCCAGGCGGTGCCGTTCCAGTGCAGGATCAGTGGCTTGTCGTACCAGCCGACCGCCCAGGCGTCGCGGGCGGAGGTGGCGGCCACGCCCCACAGGTTCGCGAAGCCGCCGGGGGTCGGGCTGGGCACCCGCTTCCACGCGGTGCCGTTCCAGTGCAGGATCACCGACACGTACCCGCTGGCCGCGCCGGGGACGGGCGCATGAGGCGGGCGGGTAAAGCCGGCCGCCCAGGCGTCGCGAGCCGAGACGACCGCAACGCCGCGAAGGGTCACGCAGCACAAGGACGGGGTCGGGCTGGGCACCCGCTTCCACGCGGTGCCGTTCCAGAGCAGGATCAGGGTCGAGACTCGAGGGGAGAGTGTCTCGCCGACCGCCCAGGCGCTGCGGGCCGAGGTGACGGCCACGCTGTGCAGCATGCCGCCGGTTGCCAGGGTCGGGCTGGGCACCTTTTTCCACGCGGTGCCGTTCCAGTGCAGGATCAGCGGCTGAGGGCTATTGAAGGTGATGTAGCCGACCGCCCAGGCGCTGCGGGCCGAGACGGCCGCCACGCCGTCGAGCACGCTGCCGACGGCCGGGGCCGGGCTCGGCACCTGCCGCCACGCGGTGCCGTTCCAAGCCGCGATCAAGGTCTGCGGGATCCCGCGGGCGTTGTTCCTGTAGCCGACCGCCCAGGCACTGGCGGCAGAGGTGGCGGCCACCGCGTTGAGGTTGCCGTTGATCGTCACCGAGGCTGCCAGGCCCGCCGACCCGGGCCGGACCTGGACCGCCGCGGCTGGCGCGACGGCAGAAACCGCGGCCGACCCTGCTGTCAGCACTAACGTGATGCCAATGACCCGGGCGCGACGCCGGGCGTACTGGCTGCGCATCTGCTGCCTCCCAAGATCAGACGGGCTGCCCACCACAGCGCTGGCGGCACTGCCCTGAGATCTTAGAAGGTGCCGAGGATGGGCGACGGCAATAGGCGACGCCAGGAGTACGAGTGCGTCGACGCGCGCTCAGTTTGTGCGCCGGGCCCGGCGATTCTGACGCTGGACGAGTTCCTCCTCGTCCACGAACGTGAGCATGGGCTGGCCTGGTTCGCAGAGCATGGTAACGGTGAAACGCACCCGGATGTCGTCGCGGTTGTTGCCGTCCTGGTAGTGGATGACGTCGCCTCCCGGCTCCCAGAACGCCCCGCCAGCCCGGACGACACGCGCCGGCTCACCCTCGAGCTCGAACACCATCTCGCCCTCCAGCACGTACCCGAAGGCCGGTCCGGAATGCCGATGCGGAGGGTTGCCAGGATGACCCGGTGGCCACTGGACGACGATGGTCATAGCGTGCGCGCCCGCCGGGATGAACGGAGGCTCGACCTCCTGCACAACGGTAATCGCGGACTGCCACGCGTTCGATCGTGGCTTCTGCCCGGCGGTCGTCGACTCGAGCCAGTCCTGGTAGTGAGTGGCTGCCAGGCGTGCGTCCGGGCCTGCGGTGAGCACATCGCCGGTGATGCCGGCGAACATGCCGGCCTTGTCGTCGGTGATGACGGTCCGGTTGTCGTGCTGTGCTGCCAGGGTGACCCTGCCGAGTTCGTCGAGGGGGAAGACATCCGGGCCGGCAACGTTCCGGATGCCTCGCAGCGGCGTGCCCATGGAGACTTCCACGACCGCGTCGGCGACGTCGGCGGAGGCGATCGGCTCGACGCGGGTCGAGGGCAAGCGAACGCTGGTGGCATCAGAGGTCTCGGACAAGACCGTGTTCATGAACTCGAAGAACTGGGTGGCGCGCACGATGGAGTACGGCGTGGGCCCCTGGCGGAGCAGGTCCTCCTGCAGGGTCTTGGCGCGGTAATAGTCCATCTGGGGCACCTGGTCCACGCCGACGATGGAGAGGACCACCTGGTGCCGGACACCGGTACGTTCCCCCGCGGCCAGGAGGTTGTTCATGGAGGTGCGGAAGAAGTCCACGGAGGCCTCGTCGAACGTCGGCGAGTTCGCCACGTTGACCACGACGTCGGCGCCTTCCAGCGCCTGGTCCAGGCCCTTGCCCGTGATCAGGTCAAGGCCGGTGGACAGTGCCGCAGGGACGGCCTCGTGTCCGGCTGCGGTCAGCTTCTGGACCACCTGCGAGCCGATCAGTCCGGTACCGCCGATGACCGTGAGCTTCATGGCTTTCCCCTTTCCTCAGCGCGCCGTGCCCGGTCCCGGCCGCGCGGCAGCCGGGACCGGGCCGACGAGCAGGTTAAAGCTCGATACCTGCCCAGCTTCGCGAGGTCGCACGCCTGAGTGACCCCGTGGTGATCGGCTCCTCCGTCACGACCCAGCGGCGTACCTGTCGTGATGCCGCAACTCCACGTCCGCATCCTGCCGGCCGAGCGGAGTCAGGTCCAGGTACTGATCGGTGCCGCAGAGCAAGTCGACGACGGAGAGATAGCCGGAGTACGTGTGCAGGACGGTGTCTCCGTCGCGGTAGAAGACGCTGACGCCGCCCTGCTCGCCGGGACGGGCGGCCCAGGGCTGGCCCATGTCGATCAGTTCCTGCTTGGTCCTGAAATTCCACACGATCGGCGCGACGTCCTCGTCGTGCGTCACGTGGAAGTCGTAGTTGAAGTCGCTGCCCAGGGACGAGTACCACGGGAACGGCCAGCCCATCCGTTGCCGGAACGGCTCGATCTTGCCGATCGGCGCGCGGGACACCGCGGCGAACGTGGTGTTGCGGGCGTGCAGGTGCGCGAGGTTGCCGACGCTGTCGGCCTGGTAGGAGCAGACCGGGCAGCCCTCGTCCCAGGCCGGATCGAACATGAAGTGCTGGACGATGAGCTGGCGCCGACCCTCGAACATGTCCAGCAAGCTCACCCTCCCGGTCGGCCCGTCGAACAGGTATTCCTTCTCTACCCTGACGGCCGGCAGTTCCCGGCGGCGCTCGGTGACGCTAGCCAGTGCCTTGGCCGCCTGCTCCTCTGCCGCCAGCAGTTCCTTACGCTCGGCGAGCCACTCATCGGCCGATACGATCCGCGGAACGCTCATCGTGCTCCTCCTTGGTCGGACGTCCTCGCCCCGACGACGAACGGGCCGGACACAGATGGACAGCGCACCACGAGCGGACCTGGTGCGGCCCGGGCTCGGCCCGGCAGTTAGAGAAACTGGCCCGCCGACGTCACCGGCTCGCCGTCCCACACCACAGCTACGACCGGACCTGGGTCGATCACAGCCCACCCGCTCTCGCGGTCAAGACGGACCAGGCCATCCGGGCGAATCTCCACGCCGGTCAGCCTCTTATTCTCGGTCGCGGCGAACCCGACATGGCCGACCTCGCTGACGACCACAGAGATCGACCCGGACTTACCGATGAGGGGCTTGAGCAGCTCACGGAGCGTCTCGCCGGTCATGAACCCATCACCTCCAGGTGCCGCTACGGGCAGGATGCCCTGCGACGCATAATCAGAACCGCGGCTTTGCTGGAGCGTAATCCCTAGGATTCGACGAGGGGGTGGTCACGGTGGCAGGGATCTCTCATGATGCAGGTGACGGGATAGCGAGTGTGCCGGTGGCGGTCGTTGCCAGCCGCATAGAGGCGGAACTGATTGCCGGAATGCTGCAAAGCAATGGCCTGAGAGCAGTCGTGTCGGCGGACGATGCCGGAGGACAGGAGCCGCCGCTGCAGATTCAGGGCGTTCGCGTGCTGGTCGCCCCCTCCGATGAGGCCTCGGCCCGTCGGCTCCTGGCCGCCGCCGACGACCCATCCGCATAGGGCGTCTTCGCCGGAAATTTCCGGCACATCTTCTGCACACACATCCTCCGTTTAGTCTGCTGAACGAAATTTGTCCCGGCCGGGAGCCTGGACAGCAAGCGGGATCGGGAAGGTCGTGGTTCGGGGTGGGAAGGTTCCGCAGCGGGGTAGCCACCGCGGTGCTCGCCGTGGGCCTGGCCGCGGCCGGCGCACCCCCGGCCCTGGCCGCACCCCCGGCCCAGGCCACGCCGCCGACACCCGCACTGACACAGATACAGACGCCGGCCGTCACCATCGCCGCCAGGTCATTGTTCAAGCCGGTAACCGGTGACGTATTTGTCGAGTTCCTCGCGGGCAAGTTCGCTAACGCACAGATTCACGGCACCATCAGGGGAGGCGCGGGAGATGTCGCGACGCTTCTCGCGCAGCCGTTCAGCGGCCCTCAGGTGCCGGTCGGCTCGGTCAGGCTGACCAGATCACCCGAGTCGTACGCGTTCACCGTTACCCCCGCCCTCGCCACGAGGTATCAGGTACAGCTGCGCACCAGCACCTCCACCGTGACATCCGGCAGCAGCACGGTCTATGTCACCAGCCTGCAGACCGCGTCTGGCACCAGGAAATGCCCCCAGACCCGGACCCGGCCGTTCTGTCACCAGCACATCCGCGTCACGGAGGTCGTGCCCGCCTCGGCGCTCGCCGACGAGATGTCGAAGCACTGGTACTTCTACTTCGCCGTGAACCTGTCCCAGACGAGGACACCGCCTCCACCGAGGTTCGCCCCGCTGGACGCCCGCGTCAGGATCTCCAGGGCGGTGGCGGGCGGCGCCCGCAGGTTCACGCGGACGCTCAGCTGGTCGTTCTGGACCAGCGTCAACGGCTACAGCTTCGTGTGGGTGACGTGCAGCAAGGACACCGAGACCGCGGACGGTCTTGGGCTGCCCGGCCACCACGCCTGCGGCGTCCGGGTGATCGACACCAGCGCCGAGTACATCGGGTAGCGCTACTCCAGGTCGAACTCGCCGTCGTTGACCCCGGCGGTGAACGCGCGCCACTCGTCCGGCGTGAAGATCAGCGCGGGGCCGTCCGGGTCGCTGCCGTCGCGCATGGCGATGACGTGGTCGCTGCCCTCCTTCGAGCCGGGCAGGAACGCGATCTCGATCCAGGCACCGCCGTCCTCGCCGCTGTAGGAGGACTTGCGCCAGACGGCGCCGCTCAGATCCATTCCTCGGCCGCCTTTCTCGCCAGGCCATCGCCCCTTCTGGTTGACAGCCTACCTTTGGTGCGGATACTGAATTCGTCCCCGCGATTCCGGCGGTGACCCGAGCGCTCATGCTGGCGCCAGCGCTAGTGTGGCGGCGCCGCGGCACCGGACGGGCGGCTGAACCATGCGGAGGGCGCGGTGAGCGAGACACCTCTGGTGCCGGGGGAACTGGCGGTCGGCTCGCAGGTCGCCGGGTACCAGATCGAGCGGCAGATCGGGCGCGGCGGCATGGCGGTCGTCTACCGCGCGTTCGACCCCAGGCTGGGCCGGTCGGTGGCGCTGAAGATCCTGGCGCCGGAACTCGCCAGCGACGCGGCGTTCCGGGAGCGGTTCAACCGGGAGATGCGGGCCGCGGCGGCCGTCGATCACCCGCACATCGTTCCCGTCTACGACGCCGGCGAGGCCAGCGGCTCCCTGTTCATCGCGATGCGCTACGTCGCCGGGCAGGACCTGCGCACGCTGCTCGACCGCGAGGGCGCGCTGTCCCCGTCGCGCGTGACCCGCATCGTCAGCCAGGTAGCGTCGGCGCTGGACGAGGCGCACTCCCGCGGCATGGTCCACCGTGACGTGAAGCCGGGCAACATGCTGATCGGCACGGTGGCGGGGAGCGGCCAGCCGGACCACGTCTACCTCTCCGACTTCGGGCTCAGCAAGCAGTCGCTGTCCACCAGCAACCTCACCGTGACCGGCCAGTTCCTCGGCACGCTCGACTACATGGCGCCCGAGCAGGTCGAGGGCCGCCCGATCGACGGCCGCGCCGACCTGTACGCGCTGGCGTGCAGCGCGTTCGAGATGCTGGCCGGCCGGCCGCCGTTCAAGCGAGAAGAGAGCGTCGCGGTCCTGTGGGCCCAGGTGTCGGCGCCCACCCCGTCGCTGCGGGCCCTGCGCCCGGAGCTGCCGCCAGCGGTCGACCAGGTCATGGCCAGGGCGATGGCCAAGGCGCCGGGTGATCGCTACCAGTCGTGCACCGCGTTCGCGGGCGCGCTGCGCGAGGCGTGCGGGCTCGGGGCCGGCGAGGCGGAGGCCGCTGGCCGTGGGGAAGCGGCCGGGTGGCAGCCGACGGAGATGGCGCACGTCGCCGGCCAGGCTCCGCCCACCGCCTGGCCCGGCCCGGCAGCGCCCGCGCCGCCCACGGCGTGGCCGTCCGACCCGCAGCCCGCGTCGTACCAGTCCGGCCAGACCGACCCGCCGCCGGGCGCGCCCACCTCGTATCCGGCCGGCCCGCAGCCGGGCCAGCACCCGTCCTGGCCCGATGCGCCGCCCAGCCGGTACGTGGTTTCGCCGCCCGCACCGAGCCGGTACACGGCCGATGCCGTCGCGCCCCGGCGGCGGCGGTCATGGATGGGCGCCCTGCTGATCGTGGCGGTCATCCTGCTGCTCGGCATGGCAGGCGCGCTCTTCGCGCTGCTGCGCGGGCACAACTCGTCGACCACGCCGCCCGCGTCGACTTCCAGCGCGCCTTCGTCGCCGGCCAACAAGACGAGCAGCGCGCCGCCGACGACCAGTCCGGTCAACCCGGCCGCGGGGCCGAGGGCCACCGTGGAGGCCTACTTCGCGGCGATCAACGCCCGCGACTACCGGAAGGCGTGGAATCTGGGCGGCAGCAACACCGGCCGGTCCTACCAGCAGTTCGTCCAGGGGTTCAACGGGACCCAGCAGGACACGCTGACGATCCAGTCGGTGTCCGGCAACGTGGTCACGGCCGGGCTCTCCGCGCTGCAGGCCGACGGCACGGTGAAGACCTTCCAGGGCACCTACACGGTGAACAACGGGGTCATCACCAGCTTTGACGTCAAGCGGACCAGCTAGCCGCGTGACGGCTTCGGCGGAGGCCGCGGCGCTCGAGAGCGAGCTCCGGGCTCTGGGCACGCCGGAGCGCGCCGCGAGCGAGCAGGCGTACCTGAAGAGCGACCTGGAGTTCACCGGCACCGCGGTGCCCGCGACCCGCTCGGTCGTCAAGTCGTGGTGCCGGGCCAGGCCCGGCCTCACCCGCCGCGAGCTGGTCGCCGTCACCCGGGCGCTATGGGCCCGGCCGGTGTTCGAGTGCCGCATGGCCGCCGTCGAGCTGCTCGACGCCCGGGCCGCGCTGCTCCGCGCCGACGACGCCGTCCTCGTCGAGCACTTGCTGCGCACCGCCGGCACCTGGGCGCTCGTGGACGGCCTGGCCGAGCACGTCATGGGCGGGCTCACCGAGCGCTGCCCAGAGCTCGCCGCCACGCTCGACCGCTGGGCCCGCGATGACGACTTCTGGCTGCGGCGGTCTGCCATGCTCGCGCTGCTCAGACCGCTCAGGCGCGGCGAGGGCGACTTCGAGCGGTTCTCCCGGTATGCCGACCAGATGCTGGAGGAGAAGGAGGTCTTCATCCGCAAAGCCATCGGCTGGGTCCTGCGCGACACCGCCAAGCGCAGGCCCGAGATGATCGCCGCGTGGCTCGCGCCGCGCGCGCACCGGGCCTCGGGGGTCACGCTGCGCGAGGCGGTCAGGCCGCTGCCCGCCGGCGTGCGCGAGCGCCTGCTGGCCGCCCGCCAACGCGCCTTATCCGCGGCGCACTCTTATCAGCGCGGCCGGGGGCAGGCCGGCCAGCCGGGCGCTCTCCCTGGTCATATGCGCCTGGTCGGCGTAGCCGGTCTCGGCGGCCAGGCCGGCCAGATCGACGGCGGCCCCGGCCGCGTCGATCCGGGACAGGAACCGCCGGAACCTCAGCACCCGGCTCATCATCCGCGGCCCGTATCCGACCGCGGCCTGGCACCGGCGCCGGAGCTGGCGCTCGCTGATTCCCAGCCGCTCGGCGAGCAGGTCCGCGCGCTCCCCCGGACGGCCAAGCCGCCGCGCCGCCTCGAGCACGAGCCGATCCGGCGGATGCTCGGTCACCAGCTCGGCGGCGATCCCCGCCAGCCGCCGCAGCGCCTCCGCGGGGGCCAGCGACGCCGAAAGCCGCCCAGCGGGCACCACGGGCAGGTCGGCGGCGTCCACCCGCTGGTCGAGCAGCTCGCTGAGCGGCAGGCCCAGCGCGGCGCCCCCGGCGCCGGGCCGGAACCGCACCGCGACCAGCACGGTCCGCGGCGGCAGCCGCGCCGGGTTCGGACCGGTGTCCGGGCCCGCCACGTAGGCGCCCACGTCGCTCTGCCAGATCAGGTCGGTGCACGCGTCGGGCAGGACGGGCGTCAGCGTGCCCTCGTCCGCGGCCGTGACCGAGACCCACAGGCAGTGCAGCTCGTCCCGGAACCGGGCGGGCGGCGCGAGCTCACGGTACCCGGGCGCCCAGTCCACCCCAGCAGTCTCTCATCCACCGGGAACCACCAGGCCCGACTCGTAGGCGAGGATGACCGCCTGGACGCGGTCGCGCAGCTCGAGCTTGAACAGCAGCGAGCTCACGTGCGTCTTCACGGTCTGCCCGGCCAGGCAGAGCCGCGCGGCGATCTCGGCGTTGGTCAGGCCGCTGGCCACCAGCAGCAGCACCTCCTGCTCGCGCGGCGTCAGCCGGTCGAGATTCGGCGGCGGCACAGGCCGCGACCGGGCGGCGAACTCCGCGATGAGCCGCTGGGTGACGGCGGGCGCGAGCAGCGCCTCGCCGCCGCCGACGACCCGCACGGCGTGCAGGATCTCCTCGGGCGTGGCGTCCTTGAGCAGGAACCCGCTGGCCCCGGCCCGCAGCGCGTCGTAGACGTAGTCGTCCAGGTCGAAGGTGGTCAG
>DASYXX010000609.1:0-4313 GCA_035934395.1 Streptosporangiaceae bacterium | reverse complement strand
CCGGTGCCGCCAGGTCATGGGCACGATGCACGGCACCGAGGTCTTCACCATCGCCTGCCCCGAGATAAGCCGCGACACCGCCCGCGACCTCGCCGCGTTCTGCGCCAGCTGACAGCGGCGCCTGCCGGCAGAGCCGGCGACTTTGAAAAGCCGCGAGGCGGGTACGCGACTGCTCGTGCAGCAAGTCTGGTTCATCACCGGTTCGTCGCGCGGCCTTGGCCGCGCCCTCGTTAGTGCCGCTCTCGACGCTGGTGACCGCGTCGTCGCCACGGCGCGTCAGCCCGGACAGCTGGCCGAGATCGCAGACCACTACGGCGACAGCGTGCTGCCGCTCGCCCTCGACGTGACCGACGCCGCCGCCGCCCGCGCCGCCGTCGCGGCGGGTGCCGGGCGCTTTGGCCGGCTGGACGTCGTGGTCAACAACGCCGGGTATGCGAACGTCGCGCCGATCGAGACCGGCGACGACGCTGACTTCCGCGCCCAGTTCGAGACCAACTTCTGGGGCGTGTACAACGTGTCAAAGGCGGCGATCCCGCAGCTGCGGGCACAGGGCGGCGGCACCGTCGTGCAGTTCTCCTCGGTCGGCGGGCGCGTGGGCGGCTCGCCGGGCATTGCCAGCTACCAGGCCGCGAAGTTCGCCGTCGACGGGTTCAGCCGCGTGCTCGCCGTCGAGACCGCGCCGTTCGGCGTCACGGTGATCGTCGTGGAGCCCAGCGGCTTTGCGACCGACTGGGCCGGCTCCTCGATGACCGTGCACGAGATCCCCGCCGGCTACGACCCCACGATCGGGGCCATGGATCGCCGCATGCGCCGCAGCCCAGCCGGCCCCGCGGGTGACCCGGCGCGCGCCGCCGAGATCATCGTGACCACCGTCAAGCGCGACAACCCGCCCTCGCACCTGCTGCTCGGCGTGACCGCGGCCGAGATGGCGCTCGACTACTCCAGGCGCCAGCTCGCCGAGGCCACCGCCTGGCAGAACGTCAGCCGATCGGCCGACTACACCGAGCCCTACCCCGCCGACTACCCAGCCGACACGCCCCCGCGCTGAGCTAGCCCTCGCCCAGCCCCGTAACACCTTGGCTCCCCGTTAGGCTCCAAGCGATGACGCCGAGTCGCCTGGTAGCGCCGCTGAGTTGGTGGTCAGGGGCGGGGTCGAACCGCCGACCTTCCGCTTTTCAGGCGGACGCTCGTACCAACTGAGCTACCTGACCTTGTCTGGGCACCGGCGCCAGAACGTGCGCAGGGCGCCGCCGACCCGAGCGGTCCTGACGGGATTTGAACCCGCGACCTCCACCTTGACAGGGTGGCGAGCACTCCGAGCTGCTCTACAGGACCATGCTGCGCTGGCTGGCTGCCAGCGGTGCCCCCAACGGGATTCGAACCCGTGCCGCCGCCTTGAAAGGGCGGTGTCCTAGGCCGCTAGACGATGGGGGCGTCGACGACCTTCGCCGCCGTGACCCGTGGCGCCCGCCGTCGGGGACCGACCCAGCATAGGGGACGGAGCGGGCTGCCGGCAAAGCGCCTGACGGCAAGCCCGCCCCCGCGGCCGGGCACGCCGCGGCCGGGGTCCGGCGGGCCACCTGCACGCAGGCCGGTCGGGCCCCAGGCCGGGGGCCGATACAGCTACCTTCTCCGGTTCTTGTTGACCATGTTCTCGGCGATTGACGACTTCTCGCCTTCCTCGGGAATCACCACCCACGCGGCCAGGTACGCCAGTGCGCCCACGCCGCCGGTGAAGACCGTCAGAACCGCCACGATCACGCGGATCAGGTTGGCGTCGAGGCCGAAGTACTCGGCCAGCCCGGAGCACACGCCAGCCACGATCCGGCCGTCACGAGTGCGAACCAGTGTCTTGCTGCCGTTTACGTTGCTCATGACTGCCATCATGCCCGATCAGAACCTGGTCATGACAGCCGCGCGGGGAGCACATATACGCTGACGGCGAGGCGAAAGAGAGGACCGGCCATGGCGCCAAGCACCGACAGCCCGGGCATCGACCTGCTCCGCATCGACGACGAGCTGACCGCGGAGGAGCGCCTGGTCCGTGACACCGTGCGTGCGTTCGCCGCCGACCGGATCATGCCGTACATCGCCGACTGGTTCGAGGCCGGAACGCTCCCCCGCGAGCTCGCCCCGGAGATCGGCAAGCTTGGCCTGCTGGGCATGCACCTGACCGGATACGGCTGCGCGGGGATGGGCCCGGTCGCCTACGGCGTCACCTGCCGCGAGATGGAGGCCGCGGACTCCGGCCTGCGCAGCCTGGTCTCCGTGCAGGGCTCGTTGGCGATGTTCCCGATCTGGAAGTACGGGTCCGAAGAGCAGAAGCAGGAGTGGCTGCCGAGGATGGCCGCTGGCGAGGCGATCGGCTGCTTCGGCCTCACCGAACCCGATCACGGCAGTGATCCGGGCAGCATGACCACTCATGCGAATATTCGTAACGGTACCGACTGGGTGTTGTCCGGAACGAAAATGTGGATCACGAACGGGTCAATTGCCGACATCGCCGTGGTCTGGGCCCAGACGGCCGAAGGCATCCGCGGTTTCCTGGTCCCGCGCGGCGCACGGGGGTTCACCGCCCGGAACATCCACAAGAAGCTGTCGCTGCGCGCGTCGGTCACCTCCGAGCTGCACTTCGACGAGGTGCGGCTGCCCGCGGACGCCGTGCTCCCGGGGGTGACCGGGCTGAAGGGGCCGCTGTCCTGCCTGACCGAGGCGCGGTACGGGATCGCCTGGGGGGTGACCGGCGCGGCCAGGTCCTGCCTCGAGTCGGCCGCCGAGTACGCGCGAACGCGGGAGCAGTTCGGGCAGAAGATCGGCGGCTTCCAGCTGACCCAGTCGAAGCTGGCCTGGATGCTGGCCGACCTGCAGCGCGCCCAGCTGCTCGCGCTGCACCTGGGGCGGCTCAAGGAGGCCGGGAAGATCACGCCGCAGCAGGTCAGCCTGGGCAAGATGAGCAACGTGCGGACGGCCATCGACATCGCGCGGCAGGCGCGGACCGTGCTCGGCGCCAACGGGGTGACCCTGGAGTACCCGGTGATCAGGCACGCGAACAACCTGGAGTCGGTGCTCACCTACGAGGGCACCGAGGAGATCCACACGCTGGCCCTGGGCCAGGCGATCACCGGGATCTCCGCCTACCGCTGACGCTGTAGCTCCAGCAAGCGGATCGCGGCCAGCTCGTTGGTCACCAGCACGTCGAGGAAGCCGCCGCGCAGCGCGCCGAGGATCGCCTCCGCCTTGTGCACGCCGGCGGCGACGCCGACGACCTTGGGGATGTAACGCAGCTCGGACAGCTCGATGCCGATCCGGCGCTCGTGCAGCGGCAGGTCGACGACCTCCCCGTCCGCGTCGTAGAACTGGCCGAGGATGTCGCCGACCACGCCCTGCTCGCGGAGCATGCGGACGTCCTCGGTTGTGAGGTAGCCGAGCTGGACGATGGTCGCGTCGACGGTCGGGGTGCCGACGCCCACGACCGCCTGGTCCACGCTGCAGGCCTGCTTGAGCACGTGCTGGATCGTGGGCTCCTCGCGCAGCGCCGCCGCCAGCGACGGCGACGAGGCGATGTTGGGCGCCGGGATGACCGATGCCGTGGTGAGCCCGGCGTCGGTCGCCGACTCCCCGGTCGAGGAGAGGATCGTCTGCAGGTAGCCGTCCACGCCCCCGGTGAGCGTCACCATGTGCACCGGGCCGACCGACCCGAAGTTCGTCGCCGCGATCACCCGGGACACGGTCTCCCCCCAGCCGACCCCGAGCGTGCCGCCCGGACGCAGGTGCGTGCTGAGGAACTGGGCCCCGCCCACGCCAACGCGGGCGTTCAGGGCGTGGCGGTCCGCCGACTCCTTCTCGTGGTCGGGAACCACCAGCGCCTCGGAGAGGCTGAACACCCGCCGCAGCTCGGCGCTCAGCTCGAAACTGTCGAGGTACTCGGCGTTAAGGCTGATCGACACCAGCCCCACCCGGCGGGCCCGCTCCAGCAGTCGGCCGACGGAGGCCCGGGACACCGACAGGCGCTTGGCGATCTCGTCCTGAGTCAGCTCGTCCTTGTAGTAGAACCAGGCGGCGCGCAGCAGGAGCTCCTCCGAACTCCAGCGCCCTACTGTGTCGGTCCCGGTCCGCTTCACCGTCTCGCCTCCATGCAGAGCTTAAACTGCGGTTGGCCCGCGCGACGAGGCTCCCGTGAGCAAACGCTCAAGCTCTTGACATATGTACGGGCATTGGTAGGAAGATCTCACTCGTCGGCAATGAGCCGGAGGGCGCGGCGCCGCCTGGACTGAGGAGCGAGCGACGAGGGAAGGCGGTGCCTCAAAGGCGCC
>DASYXX010000599.1:0-8339 GCA_035934395.1 Streptosporangiaceae bacterium | reverse complement strand
TAGGTCGACGGGAGCCGCAGCACGTAGCCGACGCCGCGCAGCGTGTGCAGCAGGTGCGGGTCAGAGGTGTCGATCTTGCGCCGCAGCACCGAGACGTACGACTCCACGATGCCGGTATCCCCGCGGAAGTCGTAGTCCCAGACGTGGTCGAGGATCTGCATCTTGGACAGCACCCGGTTGGCGTTGCCCATGAAGTACCTGAGCAGCTTGAACTCGGTGGGCGACAGCTGGATCTGCTGGCCGCCCCGCCAGACCTCGTGGCTGTCCTCGTCGAGCTCCAGGTCGGCGAACTTCAGCCGCGGCGGCGGCTCGCTGCCGTCGCCGCGGGTGCGGCGGAGCACCGCGCGGATCCGCGCGATCACCTCTTCGAGACTGAACGGCTTCGTAACGTAATCATCGCCGCCCAGGGTCAGACCGCGGATCTTGTCCTCGGTGGAGTCCCGCGCGGTCAGGAACACGACCGGGATCCTGGCGCCGCCGCCGCGCAGACGGCGGACGACATCGAATCCGTCCATGTCGGGCAGCATCACGTCCAGGACGATCAGGTCGGGCCGGTGCCGCTGCGCCGCCTGCACCGCCTCGGTCCCGGCGGCCGCCGTGACCACCTCGAACCCCGCGTACCGCAGGCTCGCTGCCAGCAGCTCGAGGATGTTGGGCTCGTCCTCGACAACGAGCAGCCTGGCGTCTGGCTGTCGGCGCCCATCAACCGACGGTGTGGTCATCCCTCCATTGTGCGACGACTCCCTGAGTGTTACCTGAAGGCATGCTGAGGCTGTCCTTTGCGGCACCGCTGCGGACCTGGCGAGGTTCGCGCAGGTCGCAGCCTGTCACCCGGTCGCTGTGGCCTTCGACCCCGTCAGCAGGCCGTGCGGAATCGGGGCGTCGGTCTTGATGTCGTTGAACAACTGCAGCGCCTGGGTACGGTCCCACAGGACTGAGATTCCCGCCGACGTCTGGTAGCTCGCCGTGGCGATGGGCACGGTCGTGGTCTCCGGGTTCCGCAGTGCGAAGGCCGCCTTGATGAGGTCGTAGAGGCTGGTTCCCTGGTCGACGGTCAGAGAGCCCGCGGACCCGGTGGCTGCCGGGATGGCCGCAAACGGGTTCAGGTAGACACCCGGGCTCGTCATCTTGCTGAGCAGCGCCTTCAGGAACAGTCGCTGGTCCTGCTCGCGCTGCAGGTCGCTGATGGCGAAGTTGCGGGTCCTGACGTAGCCCAGGGCCTCGCCTCCGGTGAGATTCTGGCAGCCCGCCCTGAGATGCAGTCCGGCCTTGGGGTCCCTCATCGGGCCCGGCAGGCACATCCGCACCCCGCCGATGTCGTTGACCACGCTGACGAAGCCGCCGAAGCCGATCCCCATGTAGTGGTTGATGTACAGGCCGGTGGCGTTCTGGATGGTCTGCGCGAGCAGCTTGGGCCCGCCGAAGTCGTACGCCGCGTTGATCTTGCTGGACCCGAAGCCGGGGATCGGCACGTACGAGTCGCGCGGGATGCTGATCAGGACCGGCGGCTGGCCGTTCGACGGTATGTGCAAGATCAGGATCGTGTCGGAGCGCTGGCCGCCGATATCGCTCAGCTTGCCGGTCGCGTACTGGAGCTCCTGCTTCCTGGTCAGGCCCTGGCGGCTGTCCGAGCCGGTGATCAGCCAGTTCTGCCCGGCCCCGACGGCGGGCCGGCCCGTGTAGTTGATCAGGATGTCCTTGCGGACCAGCTTGGAGTTGACGTAGAAGTACATGCCGACCGTGGCAATGATGATGAGGGCGATCACGACGCCGATCACCGCGAGGATCCGGCGCGGGCGCAGCCACCTCTGCCGCCAGCCGGCCCAGCCGCCGCTGAACCAGCCCCCGCCGGCCGCCCGGCCGCCGAGCGCGTCGCGCTGGCCGCCGTAGATCGGAGGCTGCTCCGGCCAGGCGCTGCCGGGACTGGGTCCGCCACCGGGCTGGCCGGTCGGCCGGCCGGCCGCGGTGGGTGTATAGGCCGGGCTGGGCGCCTGGACCGTCGGCTCTGCGGCATATCCGCCGCCGCGCGGGACGGTCGGTTCGCCCGAGGAACCGGAGGCGCCGGGCGCATTGGCCGCGCCGCCGTCCCTGAACCAGTTATCGGGGTAGTCGTTCATGCTCTATCTCCGGCTCGCCTGCAGCCTCATCCGTGTCCTGCCGGTATCACCTTGGTCTGTACCCGCTGCGACGCACCGGGCGCCAGCCTGCTCGGCCCAAGCCGCGCGGACGGGTGAAGAATAGTTGACAGACTCCTGTGCTTGCGCTAACCGGAGCCGTTCCACCAGATCGTGACCACGTCGCGTCCGGACGAGCCGAGGTCCTCGGGGTCCTCCGGGTCGATGCCGGACTCGGCGAGGGCGGCGGCCACCTCCGCCGCACGCTCGGGCGGCAGGCAGAGCCGCCGCCGGGTGACGTCGACCATCTCATCGAAGCTCGCGTAGTCCCGGCCGCCCGGGCGGCACCAGGTCTCGTGGCCCGGCCGGAGCCCCATCGCCTCCAGGATCTCGATCAGGTCCGCGGCCGTGGGGGAGACCGGCCGGCGCAGCCCGTGGAACCTGAGCCACAGCGCGTTCAGCGAGACCAGCGGATGCTGCGTGGTGATCTCCGCCACGACCGTGCGCCGCGCGCTCGCGGTCAGCGCCGTCACGAACGGCCGTACGTCGGGGACGTTATAAAGCACGTGGTGGCAGGTCACGACGTCGGCGGGGCCCGCCTCCGGGGCCGCCTCCGGCCAGCGGCCGACCACGCTACGCGCCGTGATCCCCGCCGCCGACGAACGTTCCGAAAACTTATCCAGCATCTCCGGGTCGCTGTCGACCGCGGTCAGCGACGTGGCGCGGGAGACCAGGGGCAGGCTGGCGGCCCCGGCTCCCGAGCCGACGTCCAGGACGCTCCCCGGCGGGTCAAGGGCGGCCCACGCTCGCTGGTAGGACGCGCCGGACGGCGTCGCGCTGACCCGGTCCGCGCGGCGGGCGAACACCTGCCGCGGCAGTACCCAGGGGGACTCGGCGACCGCGGCGGTGATGTGCTCCGGGATGGCCCAGGCCGCCAGGTCGGCGCGCCACCGTTCGAGCCGCTCCTCCAGATCCGTCACGGCCCTCACGTTACTGCCAGACCGCAGCGGCGCGAAAAGTTAGAACAGGTTCTTGTTCTCGCCCCGTCAGGTGGCAAGCTTGGGACATGGACCTTGTCGCGCTCGAAGAGATCCGCCAGGTGAAGTACCGCTACCTCCGCTGCGTCGACCTGAAGCTCTGGGACGACCTGGCCGACACGTTTACCGCCGACGCCACCGCCGACTACGGAACGCCCGCGCTCGGTGATCCGATCCGGCTGGCCGGGCGGGACGCGATCGTCGCGTTCCTCCGCGACAAGCTCGGGCCGGAGATCCTCACCACGCACTTCGCCACCCAGCCCGAGATCAGCGTGGACGGCGACACGGCCCGCGGCACCTGGGCCTTCCAGGACACGGTGATCGCTACCGAGTTCCGTGTCGTGATCACCGGCGCGGCGTTCTACGAGGACCGCTACGTGCGCTCCGATGACGGGAAGTGGCGGATCGCGCACACCGGGTACGTGCGCACCTACGAGGCCATGATGTCGCTCGACGACATGCCGAGCTTCCGGATCACGTCGAACCGCTGGGCGGCGCAGCCCGCCGTTGACGCGAGCTAGAACAGGTTCTACCTTGAGTCGCACCGACAGGAAGGGTTGCCGGTGCTTACCCAGTCATTCGCGGACGCGGTCGTCGAGGCCGAGAAGATCATCACCGGCGCGGCCCACGTCCAGACCGAGCAGGACCTGACCGAGGGCTACGACTACCTCGCCGGGAGCATCCGGGCGGCGCTGCAGCTGGCCTGGGCCTACGAACGCGACTTCCCGTACTTCGTCCAGTCGACCGGCCCGTACACGAAGCTGGGCCTGGACAACCCGGACACCCTGTACTTCCACTCCTACCTGCGCGACGACGCGGAGTACGTGGTCACCGGGCGCCGCGGCACGACGACCGACCTGAGCTTCCAGGTGCTGAACGGCGACTACTCCCCGGTCGAGGTTCCGGACAGCCTGTCGGCGTTCGACGACAGGGAGATCGAGATCGCCGCCGACGGCGCGTTCGAGCTGCGGTTCGGCCCGCCCCGGGACCACCCGGGCCGCAACTACTTCGCCCTCGGGCCCGGGTCGGCGATGCTCCTCGTCCGGGAGGTGTACAGCGACTGGGACACCGAGCGCCGCGGCACGATCAGCATTCACCGCGCCGACCGCGCCGGGTCCGCCCCGCCGCCCGCGGACGCCGAAACCCTGGCCAAGCGCTACCGGGTGGCGGGCAAGATCCTGCTGTCCCGACTCCGGACGTTCCTGGCGTTCCCCGAGTGGTTCTACCTCACGCTGCCGGTGAACACGATGACCGAGCCGCGCCCGACGCCCGGCGGGCTCGCCACCCAGTTCTCCTCGGTCGGCCACTTCGACCTCGGCGACGACCAGGCGATGATCGTGAGCGTGCCCGCCGCCGACCGCGCGGTCGCGCCGTACCAGGGGATCCAGCTCGGCAGCATGTGGTACATCTCGCTCGACTACATCAACCACCAGACCAGCCTTAACGCCGACCAGGCGCGCGTCGATCCGGACGGGCTCATGCGGTTCGTGATCAGCGAGCGCGACCCGGGCGTCGCGAACTGGCTGGAGCTCACCGGCCACCGGCGCGGCTACGTGCAGATCCGCTGGCAGCGGCTGTCCCGGGACCTCCTGCCCGAGGACGGGCCGCGGGCCGAGGTGGTCCCGGCGGCCGGCCTCCCGGGCCTGCTGCCCTACCACGAGCACGCCCGGGTCTCGCCGAAGCAGTATGCCGAGCGGATCGCCGCGCGCCAGGCCGCGGTCGCCGAGAGGATGCAAGGGTAGAGGGGTGGGGAGGCAGGTGGGGCTGCTGCAGGGCAAGGTGGTCGTGGTCTGCGGCATCGGCCCGGGGCTGGGCAGGGCCATCGCGCTGCAGGCCGCGCGGGCCGGCGCGGACCTGGTGCTGGCCGCCCGGACCACAACCCGGCTCGACGAGGTGGCCGCGGACGTCAAGGCGCTCGGGCGCCAGGCCGTCACCGCGGTGACCGACATCACCGACGATGACCAGGCGCAGCGCCTGCCGCGGGTCGCGCTCGAGACGTTCGGCCGGGTCGACGCGCTGGTGAACAACGCGTTCGCGGTCCCGCCGATCACCAATCTCTCCGACGTCGACCTGGACGCCGCGCGGGCAGGGATCGAGACCAACGTCATCGGCGCCCTGCGGATGACCAGGGCGTTCACGCCGGCACTCGCCGCGGCGGGGGGGTCGGTCGTGATGATCAACTCGATGGTCGTGCGGCATTCCCGGCTCACGTTCGGGCCGTACAAGATGGCCAAGGCGGCGCTGCTGGCCATGGCCCAGAGCCTGGCCACCGAGCTGGGCCCGCAGGGCATCCGGGTCAACTCGGTGGCCCCGGGTTACATCTGGGCCGGCGCGGTGAAGTGGTACTTCGGCGAGCTCGCCAGGCAGCGCGGCGTGACCAGGCAGCAGATTTACGACGAGACCGCGGCCACGATCGACTTGCGCAGGCTGCCGGAACCCGACGAGGTCGCCGACGCCGTGGTGTTCCTGGCCTCCGACATGGCCCGCGCGATCACCGGCCAGTGCCTCGACGTCAACTGCGGCGAGATCCACCACTGAGCGCGGCGGGAGCGGTGGGCGGTTACCGGTGAGCGGCGAGCGCGAGGACGTCGGCACGATGGCGGACCTGCACGCCTCGGCCACCAGGATCACCGGGCTGTCCGACTTCGGCGCCGACGACTACACCGACGGCCTCGCGGTGCTGCTGGAGTCCTACGCCCGCGACGCCGACCTGACCCCGCTGGGCCGGAAGGCGCAGCGGTCGTTCCTGCGCGGCGCGCTGATCGCCCGGCTGCTCAGCGAGGCTTCGTGGCAGGCATACCCGGAGTATGCCTCGGCCGGCATCGAGCGGCCGATCTTCGTGACCGGGCTGCCGCGCACCGGCACCACCGCGCTGCACCGGCTGCTCACCGCCGACCCGGCGCATCAGGGGCTGGAGATGTGGCTCACCCAGGCGCCCTGCCCGCGCCCGCCGCGGGAGACATGGGCGGACAACCCGGTGTTCCAGCGGCTCCAGGCCGGCTTCGAGCGGCATCACGTGACGCATCCCGAGTTCATGGGCGTGCACTACATGGCGGCCGACCAGGTGGAGGAGTGCTGGCAGCTGCTGCAGCAGTCGATGCGGTCGATCTCCTACGAGTGCCTGGCCCACCTGCCGGCCTACTCCGCCTGGCTGCGCGAGCAGGACTGGGCAGGCGCGTACCGCAGGCACCGGCGCAACCTGCAGCTCATCGGCCTGCCCGACCGCGAGCGGCGCTGGGTGCTCAAGAACCCCAGCCACCTGTTCGCGCTGGACGCGCTGCTGGCGGTCTACCCCGACGCGCTCGTGGTCCAGACCCACCGGGCGGCCCCGACCGCGATCGCGTCCGTGTGCAGCCTGGCGGCGCAGGCCTCCGCGGGCTGGTCGGACACGTTCGCCGGCGAGGTGATCGGCCGCGACCAGCTCGAGCTGTGGGCCCGCGGACTGGAGTCCTTCACCGCGGCGCGCGCGGCGTACGACCCGGCGCGGTTCTGCGACGTGGACTACGAGGAGTTCGTCGCCGACCCGGTCGGCACCGCGGAATCGATCTACGGCTACTTCGGCCTGACGCTCTCCGGGCCCGCCGCGGACGCCATGCGGGCCCTGCACGCCGAGCACGCCAGCGGCGGCGCCCCTCCGCACCGGTACGCGCTCTCGGACTTCGGCCTCACCCCCGCCCAGGTCACCGACCACTTCGCCGGCCTCTGACCGGCTGAGCCGGTCATTAGGGTGGGCGCATGATCGAGGCGGTCGTGTTCGACCTGGACGGCGTGCTGGTGGATTCCGAGCCGGTCTGGGAGCAGGTGCGCCGGCAGGTGGTAGCCGAGCACGGCGGTCACTGGGCGCCCGACGCGCAGCGGCGGCTCATGGGCATGAGCACGGGGGAGTGGGCCAGGTACCTCGGCGAGGACCTGGGCGTCGGCCTGCCGCCCGAGCAGATCGCGGCGCTGGTCATCGAGCGCATGGCGGCCCGCTACACCGAGCACCTGCCGCTCATGCCGGGCGCGGTCGAGGCGGTCAGGAGGCTCGCCGCGCGCTGGCCGCTCGGCCTGGCGAGCTCGTCGCCGCCGTCGCTGATCGAGACCGTCCTGGACGCGGCGTCGCTGCGGTCGTCGTTCCGGACGACCATGTCGACCGAGCAGGTCAGCCGCGGCAAGCCCGCCCCGGACATCTACCTCGCCGTCGCGGGTCAGCTGGGCCGCCAGCCCGAGCGATGCGCCGCTGTGGAGGACTCCTCAAACGGCCTGCGCTCAGCCGCCGCCGCAGGACTGCACGTGATCGCGATCCCGCACCCTAAGTACCCGCCCGCCCCCGACGCCCTGGGGAAAGCCAGCGTCGTCCTCACCAGCCTCACCGAGCTGACCCCCGATAGGGTCGTCGCACTGGACGACTAGCGCAGCCGAGCGGAGAGTCATGCACCCCGGTCACCGTGCACCCGGGATCCTCGCCCAGCTGGCCGCGGCGGCGGTCGCGCTGGCCCTGCTGACCGGGACCAGCGCCGCGTCAGCCAGCAGCGCCCGCGCCGCGGCGCTGGCCCGCAAGCCGCTGGCGGGCCGGATCATCGGGATCGACCCCGGGCACAACGGGCTGAACTGGACCGAGCCGACGCTCCTCGATCGCCAGGTCTGGAACGGACGGGAGCGGGAGAACTGCGACACCACGGGAACCCAGACGGCGGGCGGCTACACGGAGTCCAGGCTCAACTGGAACGTCGCGACCTACCTGCGCGCGGACCTCATCAGGCTGGGAGCGCGGGTGGTGCTGACCCGGACGAGCAATCACGGGGTCGGGCCGTGCGTTGACTCGCGGGCCCGGATACTGGACCGGGCGCGAGCGAGCGTGTCCATCGATATTCACGCCGACGGCGGCCCGCCTGGCGGCCGCGGATTCACGATCCTCGAGCCCGTGGCCGACGGCCCGAATGACAGGGTTATCGGCTCGTCGTTCCGGTTCGCCCGGGATGTTCACGCGACGATGCTGCGCTACACGAAGCTGGCGATCAGCGATTACTACGGTCATAACGGCTACATCACCCGTAATGACCTTGCAGGGCTGAATCTGACCACTATGCCCAAGGTCCTGATCGAATGCGGCAACATGAGGAACGCAGCCGACGCCGCGCTGCTGGTGCGGCCCGCCGTCCAGCGGAGCATCGCCGCGGCGCTCACCGCGGCGATCATCCGGTTCCTG
>DASYXX010000572.1:0-2182 GCA_035934395.1 Streptosporangiaceae bacterium | reverse complement strand
ACGCCGGGCGCCGGGCTGCCGAGGCCCGCCCAGCTGAGGCGGGTGCGCAGCACGTGCCGGGCCGGCCGGTCGTTCTCGGGCACCCGGGCGAGCACCAGCAGCCAGGACCCGTCCCACTCACGCTGCGATCCGGCGAAGGCGTAGATCCGCTTGGTCCCCTCGGTGAGCAGCCGGTCACCGTCCGGCGTCAGCCACCACCTGGTGCGCCGGCCGTCGCGCTCCGGCCTGATCCAGCCGTCGGCGGCGGTCCGGGCCAGAGCCTGGCGGATCGCCTTCTCCTCGACCCCCAGCCGGCCGAAAGTCTCGATGAACGCCGAGGTCCACGCCGAGCCGCCGGCCGGCAGCACGAACTCGCCCAAGACCGTGAACAGCAGGCCGCGGGCGCTGACCGCGCCTGCCGCGTGCCGGCGGGACAGCGTCGGGCCGAGATCACCTGCCAGGGGAGCGGGAGTTGCCACGGCCGCCTCGCCTTCTCCGTAGCCGCGCAGATCCTACCCTGAAGGGGCGCCGGCCTTGACTCCTGGCCAGCGGGGAGACGTACAATATGCTACTAGAACTTGCCAGCAGGATTGAGTTATGTAGAGCATAGACACCACCCAGTCGGCGCGGAAGGGACTGGCATGGCGGCGACGGCGGGCCCGGCACCCGAGGCGCAGGCGAGCGGGCAGCACAGCCCGGCGCGGGTCAGCTTCCAGACCGCGCCGGACCGCTACCGGCACTGGCGGATCGCGTTCGACGGGCCGGTCGCCACGCTGACGATGGACGTCGCCGAGGACGGCGGCCTGCGCGACGGCTACGAGCTGAAGCTCAACTCCTACGACCTCGGAGTAGACATCGAGCTGTACGACGCGGTGCAGCGGCTGCGGTTCGAGCATCCCGAGGTGCGCGCCGTCGTGATCACCAGTGCCAAGGACAAGGTGTTCAGCGCGGGCGCCAACATCCGGATGCTGGCGGCGTCGCCGCATGGGTGGAAGGTCAACTTCTGCAAGTTCACCAACGAGACCCGCAACGGCATCGAGGACGCGACCGCGTTGTCCGGCCAGGCGTACCTCGCGGCGCTCAACGGCACGGCGTCCGGCGGCGGCTACGAGCTGGCGCTGGCATGCGAGTACATCATGCTGATCGATGACCGCTCCGCGGCCGTCTCGTTGCCGGAGTTGCCGCTGCTGGGGGTGCTGCCCGGCACGGGCGGGCTGACGCGGGTAACCGACAAGCGCCATGTGCGGCGTGACGTGGCCGACTATTTCTCGACCCGGCCCGAGGGGGTCAGCGGCGCCAAGGCCGTGGCCTGGCGGCTGGTCGACGAGGCCGTGCCCCGCACCGCATGGAGCCAGACCGTGGCCGCGCGCGCGGCCGAGTTCGCGGCCAGGTCCTCGCGGCCCGCCAGCGCGGGCGGGATCGCGCTCACGCCGCTGAACGAGACCCGTACCAATAACGCGGTCAGCTACGGCCACGTGTCGGCAAGGCTTGATCACGCCGGCGGCGTGGCGGAGATCACGGTGTGCGGGCCCGGCCAGGACCCGCCGCCCGCCGCGCAGGGCATCCGGGACCGCGGCGCCGGGTTCTGGCCGCTGGCGGTGGCCCGCGAGCTGGACGACCTGGTTCTGGACCTGCGCACCAACGAGCCGGGGCTGGGTACGTGGATACTGCGCACCGCGGGCGACCCGGCGCGGGTGCTGGCCTACGACCGGATGCTCCTGGGCAGCCGGGATGACTGGCTGGTGAATGAGATCATCTTGTACCTGAAGCGGACGCTCCGGCGCCTGGACGTGACCAGCCGCAGCCTGATCGCGCTGATCGAGCCGGGCAGCTGCTTCGCGGGCTCGCTGCTTGAGCTGGCCCTGGCGGCGGACCGGTCGTACATGCTCGCCGGGGTCTTCGAGGACGCCGACCCGGACACAGCGAGCTGGAGGGGCGCGGCGCCGCCTGGACTGAGGAGCGAGGAACAAGCGACGAGGGAAGGCGGTGCCTCCGAGGCGCCCCGGAGGCGAGCCGAGGACAGAGTGCCGGCCGTGATCGCGGTGGCCGAGATGAACCTCGGGGCGCTGCCGATGGGCAACGACCTGACCAGGTTGCAGACCCGCTTCTTCGGCGACCCGGACGCGCTGGCCGCGGCGGAGAAGCTCGCCGGGCAGCTGCTCGAGGCCGGGGACGCCGAGCGGCTGGGCCTGGTCACGTTCGC
>DASYXX010000561.1:0-2589 GCA_035934395.1 Streptosporangiaceae bacterium | reverse complement strand
GCCGACGCCCGCGCCGGGGCCGATCCCGCACGGCGGCCGCCAACGGTCGCCGCCGGCCGGGCGCTGGCGCACCCCGCGAGCACGGACGCGGCGGCGGCCGCGCCGGCGCGGAGCAAGAAGTCTCGCCGCTCGATGGGCACTTGTAGAACAGTACCGACCCCTGGCCGTCCCCGCCGCCTGCCTGGCTACACGCCACGAATGCGGGTTATCGCGGCATCCTTTGGCAATTGACCGCTGTTGGCCGCATACCGCCCGGCCGTCAGCCTTGACCGCGGACCCCGAATGGCACAATACTCAGACCAAAGGTCCTAGGAGGTTGGTCATGGCAGAGGTGACCGGCGGGGGGCGGCTCGCCGGGCGGGTCGCGCTGATCACCGGCGCGGCGTCCGGGATCGGCCGCGCGACCGCGCAGCGCTTCCTGGCCGAGGGCGCGCGGGTCGCGGCCGCGGACATGAACGGCGACGGGCTCGAGGCCGAGTTCGCCGGGCACGACGGCGCGGTCACGGTCGCGGGAGACGTCTCCGACCCCGCCGACGCCGCGCGCATGGCCGCCGCTGCGGTCGAGGCGTTCGGCACGATCGAGATCCTGGTGAACTGCGCGGGCATCGCCCGGTACACCAACTTCCTCGAGCTGCCGCTCGAGGAGTGGCAGCTCGTCCAGGACGTCAACTCCACCGGCACGTTCCTCATGGCGCAGGCGGTCGCGCGGCACATGGTCGCCGAACGCTCCCTGAGGCAGCACAGCCGGGCGATCGTCAACATCGCCTCGGTCGAGGCGCACGTGGTGCTGGCCAGCAGCGGCCATCCGCAGGTGCACTACAACGCCTCCAAGGGCGCCGTCCACATGATCACCAGGGCGCTCGCCGTCGAGCTGGCGCCGCACGGCATCCGGGTGAACTCGATCTGCCCCGGCCTGACCGAGACCCCGCTGGCCGCGTACGCGCTGGCCACGCCGGAACGCCGGGCCAGCATCGAGAAGCTGGTGCCGCTCGGCCGGGTGGCGCAGCCGGGCGAGATCGCGGCCGCGGCGCTGTTCCTGGCCTCCGAGGACGCCAGCTACATCACGGGCGAGGCGCTCGTCGTCGACGGCGGCTTCATGGTCCAGTAGAAGCCTCAGGCCCACTCGAAGTAGTTGCTGAACTCCCAGTCGGTCACCTGGTCCGGCGAGACATCGGGGTGGTCGTCCAGCCAGGCCCGGTAGGCCTGCGCCTCGTCGAGCTTCATGGCCGTGAAGTGCTCGATGAACGCGGATCCCAGCAGGTCCTTCGCGAGCGCGGAGGCCCGCAGGCTCGCCGCGCTGTCCTCCAGCGTGCGCGGCAGCATCGGGTACGCGCCCGCCTCGACCGGATCGCCGGTGGCCAGCGCGGGGGCCGGCCAGCCCTCGCGGATGCCCTGGGCCGCCCCGTAGATCATGGCGGCCAGGGCCAGGTAGGGGCTGATGTCCGGGCCCGGGGCCCGGTGCTCGAAGCGCGTGTACTTCGCCGGATCGGGCCCGTGTACCACCCGGATCGCGGTCGCGTGGTTGTCCAGTCCCCAGGACGCGTCCTCCGGCGCCCAGGACAGCCGGTCCATGCGCCGGAACGAATTCACCCACGGTCGGAAGAACAGGTGGAAGTCGGACATCGTGCCGAGGATGCCGGCGGCCGCGTGCCCGGCGAGGTCGGACAGGCCGCCGCGGTCGGCATCCCAGAACGCGTTGCGGCCGTCGCGCTCGAGCGACAGGTTCACGTGGCAGCCGTTCTTGGCGTCGACGGTCCCGGTGTGCAGAGTCGGCATCCACGTCGTCACCAGCCCGCGCTCGGCCGCGAGCTCGCGCAGGTAGGTCTTGGTCCGGACCGCCCAGTCGGCGGCCTGCAGCGGCTCGGCGGGGGCGCACGTGTACTCGTACTGCCCGCGGCCGTACTCGGAGTGAAATGCCTCCACCGGGATGCCGACGGACTCCATCCGGATCAGGAAGTCGGTCGCGAGCGGCACGAACGATGGCAGGTTGGTCAGCGTGTAGCAGTGCAGGTTCCGGCCCAAGGCCTTCAGCTCGCGGTGCCGCCCGGCCCGCAGCAGCTCGTCGTCGGCCTCGAAGATGTAGAACTCCCACTCGAACGCGGCTTTGGCCGTGTACCCGAGCCCCGCCAGGTCGGCGATCGCGCGGCGCAGGATCTCGCGCCCGTCCATGACGCACGGCGACCCGTCGTCCATGACGAAGTCGCACAGCACCGCCGCGGTCTCCGGGCGCCAGGGCAGCGGCACCGCGGTGTCCAGGTCGGGCACGGCCGAGAACTTCGGGAAGCCGTTCTCGAAGCTGCTCCACGGCGAGAGCGTGATCTCGTCCCCGCCGCGGAACGACATGATCAGCGTGCTGACCCCGGTGCCGGTCGGCCCCAGCCCCTTCGGCAGGCTGGCGATCTTGCCGCGGACGGTCCCGTTGATGTCCGGCATCTCCATCTGGATCGCGCGGACGCCCTGCTCGCGGAGGCGCTCGGTGAGCAAGCGCGCCTGCGCGGAACGCCGCTGGCGCGCTTCATCAAGACTGTTTTCCATAACGCCTCTCGTTGCTCAGCCCCGCCGGCTCCCACAACGCCCCTCGGTGCTCAG
>DASYXX010000548.1:0-3311 GCA_035934395.1 Streptosporangiaceae bacterium | reverse complement strand
CATGGCCCCGGTCCTGCTCGACGCCTACCAGCTCCAGATCGAGCAGATGATCATGCCGGACACCCTGTTCGAGGCCCTGATCGTGGCCGGCCTGGCCATCGTGCTGTGGCGGCCCGCCGCCGGCTGGCGCCGCGCCGCGGCGGCCGGCGTGGTGCTGGGGACCTCGGCCACCGTCGCCCAGGTCGGCGAGGCCCTGCTGCTGCCCGCGGTGATCTACCTCCTCGCGGTCGGCGGCGGCTGGCGCCGCGCGGCCGGCCGGGCGGGCGTCTTGTGCGCGGCGTTCGCGCTGCCGATCGTGGCCTACAGCACCGGCTCCTACCTGCTCACCGGGAACTTCTTCCTGTCCCACTCCGGCGTCACGTCCTTCTACGGCCGCGCGGCCGCCGCCGCGGACTGCGCCACCCTCCGGCTGTCCCCCGCCGAGCGGGGCATGTGCCCCACCCCGGCCCAGCAGGCCAACGGCCCCGACTGGCTCGAGTACGCCGATGGCTCTCCGATCCGCCCGTACTACGCGGGGCTGCCGCGCGCCGAGGTCGACAGCCTGATCTCCGACTTCAACCACCGGGTGCTCACCCAGCAGCCGCTGCGCCTGCTCGGCGCCTACGCCCGCGACGCGGTCAAGCTGTTCGCGCTGACCCGCGACGGCCGCCAGGGCGACACGCCCATCGCCCGCTGGCAGTTCCAGGCCCAGTTTCCCTATTACCCGCCGCACGCGTCGGAGGCGGTGGTCAGGACCGCAATCAGCCAGTACGGCGGCGGCCAGCCGTCGGTCTGGCGGCCCGTCGCGTCGTTCCTGCGGTCCTATCAGCTCCACGGCGGCTACACCCCGGGCCCGCTGCTGGCCCTGTGCACCCTGGGCGGCCTGGCGGGCTCCGCTGCCGCGCTGCGGCGGCGGGGGGACCCCGCGACCCGCCAGCTCGCCCTCGCATGCCTGGGGCTGTTCAGCGCCGCGGCGTTCGTGCTGCTGGTCTCCGACGCGTTCGAGTACTCCGGGCGCTACCAGCTGCCCGCCCTGGTCACTCTCGCGCCGGCCGGCGCGCTCGGGATCAGCGTCATCATCCGCTCGGTCCGGGCGCGCGGACAGGGTGCTGACGCGGCCGCCGCCGCTGACCAGCCGGGTCACTAGGCTCGGGTGGTGTGACACCCGCCCAGCTCGCTGACGCCGTCCGGGCGGCCGCCGTGGCCGCGCTGACCGACCGGGAGCTGGATCCGTCCGTGCTGCCGGCCGTGGCGGGCGTCGAGCGGCCCCGGGATCCAGGCCACGGCGACTACGCCTCGAACCTCGCGCTCCAGGTGGCCAGGAAGGCGGGCCTGCCCCCGCGTGACATGGCGCAGGCGATCGCGGACAAGCTGATCGCCGACCCGGCCATCGAGAGCGTCAAGATCGCGGGCCCTGGTTTCCTGAACATCCGGCTCGGTCCCGCGGCGGCAGGCTCGGTCGCGGGCCTCGTGGTCGAGCAGGGCAGCGCGTACGGGCACGGAACCGTTCTCGCCGGCCAGCGGGTGAATCTCGAGTTCGTATCGGCCAACCCGACAGGTCCGGTCCATATCGGCGGCGTGCGGTGGGCGGCCGTCGGCGACGCGCTGGCCCGGTTGCTGCGTGCCCAGGGCGCCACGGTCGGCACCGAGTACTACTTCAACGACGCGGGCGCGCAGATCGACCGATTCGCCGACTCGCTGCTCGCGGCCGCGCGACAGCAGGCGCCGCCCAGCAACGGCTACGCCGGCGAGTACATCACCGAGATCGCCGAGACCGTGCTGGCGCGGCACCCGGACGTGCTCGGCAGACCTGACGCGGAAGCGCGCCAGGTGTTCCGGTCCGAGGGCGTGGCCCTGATGTTCGACGAGATCAAGACATCGCTGGCCGAGTTCGGCGCGGGATTCGACGTCTACTTCGGGGAGACGCAGCTGCACGAGCGCGGCGAGCTCGACACGGCCCTGGCGCTTCTCCGGCAGTCAGGCCGCGTCTACCAGGCCGGGGGCGCGACGTGGGTCCGCACCACGGACTTCGGCGACGACAAGGACCGCGTCTACAGTCGCGGGAACGGCGACTTCACGTACTTCGCCGCCGACTGCGCCTACTACCTGGACAAGCGAGCGCGCGGCTTCGGCAAGATCCTTATCATCCTGGGCGCCGACCACCACGGCTACGTCGGCCGGCTCCGGGCCATCGCCGCGTGCTTCGGCGACGACCCCGACCAGACGCTCGAGGTCCTCATCGGGCAGTTCGTCAACCTGGTCCGTGGCGGCCAGCCGCTGCGGATGTCCAAGCGCGCCGGGACCGTCGTCACCATCGACGACATCGTCGACGCCATCGGCGTGGACGCCGCCCGCTACGCGCTGGCCAGGTACTCGCTGGACTCTCCCATAGATCTCGACCTCGAGCTGTGGACCCGCCGCAGCAGCGACAACCCGGTCTACTACGTGCAGTACGCGCACGCCCGGATCGCCTCGCTGCTGCGCGCGGCCGCCGAGGCGGGCATCACACGCGGCACCGAGTACGACCCGGCCCTGCTGTCGCACGTGCGGGAGAACGATCTGCTCAAGGCGCTCGCGGACTTCCCCGGCGTGGTGGCCGGCGCCGCCGAGCTGCGCCAGCCGCACCGCGTCGCGCGATACCTGGAGGATCTGGCCGGGGCCTACCACAGGTTCTACGACGCCTGCCGGGTGCTGCCGCGTGACGGCGAGCCAGCCGGTGAGGAGTCCCGGGCCCGGCTGTGGCTGGCCGAGGCGGCCGGGATCGTCCTGGCCAACGGCCTCGGCCTGCTCGGCGTCACCGCCCCCGACCGGCTCTAGTCTCTCCCACGCTGACGCACGGTGGGCGGCCCCACGCGTCCGCCGCGCGGTGGGGGCCTGCGCGCGACGCGCTGGCCAACAGCCTCAGGCCTGGGCCGCAGCGCGCTCCCGCCCGGCGGCGGCCGCAGTTCCCGACCAGCAGCGCACGATGTCGCGCATCGAGAGCAGCCCGATCACCTCGTTATCCTCGATGACCACCAGGTGCCGGAAGTTTCCGCGGACCATCGTGGACGCGGCGTGCTCGAGCGTCCAGCCGGGCGAGGCGAACACGACATCGGTGGTGCGGTGATCCGCGACGAGCTCGGTGTCGGGGTCCTGCCCCGCGCCGACCGAGTCGAGGATGTCACGCTCGGTCAGGATGCCGATCCCGGCATGCTCGGAGTCGGTCACGACCGCTGCGCCCACGCGCCGCGCCGACATCTGGCGGGAGGCCTCGCGCAGTGTGTGCGCCGGGCCGACGGTCAGGACCATGTGGGTCATACCGTCGCGTACGTTCATGATCGCTCCTTCCCCCC
>DASYXX010000547.1:0-2903 GCA_035934395.1 Streptosporangiaceae bacterium | reverse complement strand
GCCGACGCCGGAGAGCAGGCCGATGCCCCACAGGTAGTGATGCAGGTGCTCACCGCCGACGCTGATGTTGCGGAACGGCCCCCTGCCGACCCGGATGCTGTAGGTGAGCGCGCGCATCCCGGCAAAGGTGCCGGTGAACGCCAGCCAGCTGAGCAGGGCAGACCGCTGTCCCGGGCCGAGTTCCTCCCGGAAGGCGCGGCGGGTCGCGCCGGGCAGTTCTGCGAAGTTGGTCACACGGCACCCAGTACCCGCCGCTGGCGGACGCAACCCGTGGCAGGGCCGACGGCCGTCCGTTATGCGGCTTTCGGCCGTTTCCCGCGCTGGCTGGCCGTGTGGTCGATCGGCCATCGACCCCTGGGCAAGGCACTCGAAGCGGCCGCCTGACCGGCACGGGCGAGGCCGGTCAGGCGCGCGCGGCCGACTCCTCCAGGGCCCGCGCCACGAGGACGCGGGCCAGGTGCTCGCGGTAGCCGCGGTCGGCGTTGAGGTCCTCGGGCGGGCTCGCGCCCTCGGCCGCGCGCGAGGCCGCCTCCCGCGGCGCGGCGCCGCCCGCTAGGGCCTGCTCGACGGCGCTGGCCCTTATCGGCGTCTGCCCCATGTTCACCAGCGCCACGCTGCCGCCCTGGACGGCGACGCCGACGATCGCCCAGTCGATCGCGCGCTTGGTGAACTTCTGGAACGACCACCGGACCGGGGTCTGCGGCTTGGGGATGCGGATCTCCGTCAGCAGCTCGCCGGGGTCGAGCGCCGACTCGAACAGGCCGCGGAAGAACGCGCCCGCCTCGATCTCGCGGCTGCCGGACCGCCCGCGCGCGACCAGGACACCGTCCAGGGCCAGGACCACGGCGGGCAGGTCGGCCGCGGAGTCGGCGTGCGCGAGCGAACCGCCGATCGTCCCGCAGTGCCGGACCTGGGGGTCGCCCACCCTCCCGGCGGCGTGGGCGAGCAGCGGCAGCTCGCGGGCGAGCAGGCCGGAGGTGGCCAGGTCGTTGTGGGTGGAGAGCGCGCCCACCGCGATATGGCCGTCGTCCTCGCGGATATAGCGCAGCTCTCGGAGCCGTGCTATGTCGATCAGGGTCTCCGGGACGGCCAGCCGCAGTTTCATGAGCGGGAGCAGCGAATGCCCGCCGGCCAGGAACTTCGCGTCCTCGCCGCCGTCGGCCGCGAGCCCCAGGGCCTCGTCCACGGACCCGGCCCGCTGGTAGGTGAACGGTGCGGGAATCACGCGGACCGCCTCTCGCTCGTCGCCAGGTCGGCCGCGGCGTTCTGGCCGGAAGCGGCCCCGTCCCGGGCCGCGGCCAGCACGGCGCGGACGATGTTGTGATAGCCGGTGCACCGGCACAGGTTGCCCTCCAGGGCGGTCCTGACCTCCTCCTCGGTGGGCGAGGGGTTCTCGGCCAGCAGCGAGACCGCGGCCATGACCATCCCCGGGGTGCAGAACCCGCACTGCAGCCCGTGCTCCGCGCGGAACGCGCGCTGCACGGGGTGCAAGTCGTCCGCGCCGTTGGCCAGCCCCTCGAGCGTGACCACCTCGCGCCCGTCGGCCTGGGCGGCCAGCAGGGTGCACGACTTCACCGACTGCCCGTCCAGGAGCACCGTGCACGCCCCACAGGAACTGGTGTCGCAGCCGATGTTGGCCGCGGTCAGCCCGGCCACGTCGCGCAGGAAATCAACGAGCAGGGTGCGGTCCGGCACCTCGGCGCCGATCTGGCCGCCGTTAACGGTCAAGGTGACCTTCACTGACGCTCCCCATTCTCTTGATTCTCTTGCGCGGCGCTCACCGCGGCCCAGACCCGGGCCGGCGTGAGCGGCATGTCGATGTGGCTGACGCCGAGGTGGCTGACCGCGTTGATGATCGCGTTCTGCGTGGCCGGGGTGGCGCCGATCGTGCCGGCCTCGCCGATGCCCTTGACGCCCAGCGGGTTGATGGTCGTCGGGGTCTCGCTCGACAGCAGCTCGAAGCTGGGCAGCTCCGCGGCGGTGATGATCGCGTAGTCCACCAGCGTGCTGGTGACCGGGTTGCCGTCGGCGTCGTACACCATCTCCTCCAGCAGCGCCTGCGCCACGCCCTGGGCGATGCCGCCGTGCCGCTGCCCCTCGGCCAGCAGCGGGCTGACCACGGTCCCGGCGTCGTCGACCGTCACGTGCCTGATCAGCCGGGCCTTGCCGGTCTCGGTGTCGACCTCGGCGACCGCGAGATGCGTGCCGAACGGGAACGTCGGCTGGCCCTCGGTGAAGTTGGCCGAGGCCTCCAGGCCGCCGGATCCCGCGTGGGCGGCGACGTCGGCCCAGGTCTGGCTGGTGGCCGGGTCCCCGCGGACCTGCCAGACCCCGCGCTCGATGTCGAGCTCGAGGTCCGCCTCGCTGGCCTCCATCAGGTCGGCCGCCACCCGGCGCGCCTGGTCCTTTACGTCGATCGCGGCCTTATGCACGGCCGTCCCGCCAAGCTGCAGGGAACGCGACGCGTACGTGCCGACGCCCGCCGGGATGAGGTCGGTGTCCCCGTGGATCACCGTGACCTTCGCCATCGGTATGCCCAGCTCGGACTCGACGAGCATCGCCCAGGCGGTGTGGTGGCCCTGACCGTGCGCGGAGCTGCCGGTGTACACCGTCGCAGTGCCGTCGCCGTTCACGACCAGCCGGGCGGTCTCGCCGCCCGCCGCGTCCGCCGCGGTGATCTCCACGTAGCTCGCCAGCCCGATGCCCAGCTGCAGCACGTCCCCGCGCTCGCGGCGCCGGGCCTGCTCGGCCCGCAGCTCGGCGTAGCCGGCCCCGGCGAGGACCTTGTCCAGCGCCGCCACGTAGTCGCCGGTGTCGTAGGTGGCCCCGCACGGCGAGGTGTACGGGAACTTGTCCTTAGGGACCAGGTTGATCCGGCGCACCTCGGCCGGGTCCATGCCGAT
>DASYXX010000512.1:0-2179 GCA_035934395.1 Streptosporangiaceae bacterium | reverse complement strand
ATGACCCGGTGGCCTCCCCCGAAACCAGCCTCGAGCTGACCGGGGCCCTGGAGGTTCTGCGCCGAGTCTTCGGCTACGAGTCGTTCCGGGGCCAGCAGCAGGAGATCATCGACCACGTGACGGCCGGTGGCGACGCGCTCGTGCTGATGCCGACCGGCGGCGGCAAGTCGCTGTGCTACCAGATCCCCGCGCTGCTGCGCCGCGGCGTCGGCGTCGTCGTGTCACCGCTGATCGCGCTCATGCAGGACCAGGTCGACGCGCTGCGGGCGCTCGGGGTCCGGGCCTGGTTCCTCAACTCGACGCAGGAGCCCGACGAGCGCCGCCTCGTCGAGACCGCCTTCCTTAACGGCGAACTCGACCTGCTCTACCTGGCGCCCGAGCGGCTGCGCACCGAGGCCACCCTGCGGCTCCTCGACCGCGGCACGATCTCGCTGTTCGCCATCGACGAGGCGCACTGCGTGGCTCACTGGGGGCATGACTTCCGGCCCGATTATCTCGAGCTGTCAACGCTGCACGAGCGCTGGCCGACCGTTCCCCGCATCGCGCTGACGGCGACCGCGACCGAGGCCACCCACGCCGAGATCGCGTCCCGGCTGAACCTGAACGACGCCCGCCATTTCGTGGCCAGCTTCGACCGCCCGAACATCCAGTACCGGATCGTCCCGAAGAACGAGCCCCGGCGGCAGCTGCTCGAGCTGCTCCGCACCGAGCACGCCGGCGACGCCGGCATCGTCTACTGCCTGTCGCGGTCGTCGGTGGAGGCGACGGCCGAATTCCTCGTGCGCAGCGGGATCGAGGCGCTGCCCTACCACGCCGGGCTCGACTCGGGCACCCGGGCCGCGAACCAGGCCCGCTTTCTGCGCGAGGACGGCCTGATCATGGTGGCCACGATCGCGTTCGGGATGGGGATCGACAAGCCCGACGTGCGGTTCATCGCCCATCTCGACCTGCCCAGGTCCGTCGAGGGCTACTACCAGGAGACCGGGCGCGCGGGCCGGGACGGCCTGCCCGCCAACGCCTGGATGGCCTATGGCCTCCAGGACGTCGTGCTGCTGCGCAAGCTGATCGACACCTCCGAAGGCGACGGTGCCCACCGGCGGCGGCTGACCCGGCATCTCGACGCGATGCTCGCGCTCTGCGAGACGATCGAGTGCCGCCGCGAGCAGATGCTCGGATACTTCGGCGAGAAGGCCGGCTCGTGCGGCAACTGCGACACGTGCCTGACACCGCCACAGGCGTGGGACGGCACGACCGCCGCGCAGCAGCTCCTGTCGACCGTCTGGCGGCTGAAGCGCGAGCGGAACCAGAAGTTCGGCGCGGTCCAGGTCATCGACATCTTGCTCGGCAAGAACACGCCCAAGGTCACTCAGTTCCGCCACGACTCGCTCAGCGTGTTCGGCATCGGGAAGGAACTGAACGATACGCAGTGGCGCGCGGTCGTGCGCCAGCTTCTGGCGCAGGGCCTTCTGGCCGTCGAGGGCGACTACGGGACGCTCGTGCTGACCAACGCCAGCAGCGAGGTGCTGTACCGCGGACGGCAGGTGCGGCTGCGCCACGACCCGGCCCGGCCGGCGCGGCTGCCCAGGCCCCGGCCCGCGAGCTCCAGCGGCGAGACCGCGCCCGCCGCCCTGTCCGAGGCCGACACGGCTGTGTTCGAGCAGCTCCGGGCGTGGCGCGCCGCCGCGGCCAAGGAGGGGGGCGTGCCCGCGTACGTGATCTTCCACGATGCGACGCTGCGCCAGATCGCAGCGCTGGCCCCGTCCACCCTGGCCGAGCTCGCCACGGTCAGCGGCGTCGGCGAGACCAAGCTCGCCCGCTACGGCCAGCAGATCCTCGAGGTCCTCAGCGGCCACTGAGGCCGGGCGGGCAGTGCCCGGGTCGCGTCAGACCGGCTGTACGCGCGCCGCGACGCCGCGCGCCTGGAGCAGCGCCCGGATGTCGTCCGGATCGCTGGTCAGGATGACGTCTGCGGTGGAGACCAGGAGTGCTACATGGGCGTCGACGACGTTAGCCGACCGGGGAACGTCAGCGGGTGACGGCCTGCTTGACGAGCGTGCGCCCGAAGTCCCACATCAGGCCGCTGCCCCGGTGCGCGTCGTCCATGACGTCGGCGAACGCGTCGCAGAACAGCTTCACCTCGGTCTCGGTGATGTTCAGCGGCGGTATGAGCTTGATCACC
>DASYXX010000490.1:0-4811 GCA_035934395.1 Streptosporangiaceae bacterium | reverse complement strand
TCGTCGAGGAAGAGACCGGGGATTACCCCGAAGCCGCCGCCAGCCAGCAGCAGGCCCTGGCCCTGTTCCGCGACCTCGGTCACCGGCTCGGGCAGGCCCATGCCCTCAATGACCTTGGCCTCGTGCAGCAACAGATCGGGGACTACCCGGCCGCGGCAGCCAGCCACCAGCAAGCCTTGGCCCTGTTCGGTGACCTCGGCAACTTGCTCGGCCAGGCCGAAGCGCTGAACCGGCTCGGCGAGCTCTCGCTCCGCACCTCGGCCACCGCTCAGGCCCGCGACCAGCACACCCGGGCGCTGGGCATCGCACGCGACATCAGCGCGGCCCCAGAGGAAGCACGCGCCCTGGAGGGAATCGGCAACAGCCACCTCCAAGAGGGCAACCCCGGCCACGCCGCCGCACACCTGCTCCAGGCACTGGCGATCTACCAGCGCATCGGCGCCCCGGCCGCTCAGCGCATCCGGGAAACCCTCCGCGACCCAAGCCTGAAGGAAAACTGCCGGGAGGCACCGTGCCGGCCGATGTGAAGTTCTGCCTTCTCGGGCCGCTGCTGGTTCAGCGCGACGGGAATGTCGTGCGGGTCTCGCCGGGCAAACAGCGCGCGCTCCTTGCTGCGCTGCTGCTGAACGCCAACACGGTCGTGCCGGTGGACGACCTGGCCGACGTGCTGTGGGACTCTCGTCTGCCTCCGTCGGCACTGGCGAGCCTGCAGACGTACGTGATGCGGCTGCGCAAATCGCTCGGCGACCACGACCATTCCCTGATCGCCGCTCAGCCAGGCGGTTACATGATCAGCCTTGAGCCGGACAACCTGGATGTGGACGTGTTCGGGTCGTTGCTCGCGGCCGCGCGGGACGCTGTGCGCGCCGGGTCTTACGCTGACGCGGCCGCCCGGCTCAGGACGGCGCTGGCCCTGTGGCGAGGTCAGCCGCTCGTGGGAGTGGCCTCTGAAACGCTGGCCGTGCGGGAGCTACCGCGGCTGACGGAAATGCGCCTGCAGGCACTCGAGGCACGCATCGATGCCGATCTGCACCTGGGCCGTCAGGCGGACGTGATCGCAGAGCTGAGGCGCCTGGCCGCCGAGAACCCGATGCGGGAACGGCTGCACGCCATGCTGATGCTCGCCCTGTACCGTGACGGCCAGCAGGCTGGCGCCCTTGCCGCCTATCAGATCGCGCGTAACGTGCTGATCGCTGAGCTCGGCACCGAGCCCGGGCCCGAACTGCGCCAGCTGCACCAGCAGATCCTTAGCGCCGACCCGGTGCTTGCCGCTCCAGGCCCCGCTGCGGTCGTGCCACGGCAGCTTCCTGGCGCGCCGCCGCATTTCACCGGCAGGTCCGCTGAGCTGGCGGTGCTGGCCGGAATCCTGGATCAGAGGGCCGGCGGCACGGCGGTGATCTCGGCCATCGCCGGGACGGCCGGGGTTGGCAAGACCGCCCTGGCCGTGCACTGGGCGCACCAGGCGGCCGGGCGCTTCCCGGACGGGCAGCTGTACGTCAACCTCCGCGGCTACGATCCCGGCCAGCCGATGACGGCTGCGGAGGCGCTGGCCCGGTTCCTGCGTGCCCTCGGCGTACCCGGCCAGGACGTCCCGCCGGATGAAGACGAGCGCGCCGCCCGGTACCGCACTCTGGTGGCGGGGAAGCGGATGCTGGTGGTCCTGGACAACGCCGCCACCGCGGAGCAGGTCCGGCCGCTGCTGCCCGGCACCTCCGGCTGCGCGGCGGTGGTGACCAGCCGTGGTTCGCTGGCCGGGCTGGTGGCCCGGGACGGCGCCGTCCGCCTGGACCTGGACCTGCTGCCGCGGGCTGAGGCGGTCAGCCTGCTGCGGGAGCTCATCGGCGAGCGGGTCGATGCCGACCCGGACGCGGCAGCGGAGCTTGCCGATCAGTGCTCGCGGCTGCCGCTGGCGCTGCGAGTCGCCGCCGAGCTCGCCGCGACGCGGCCAGCTGGCCAGCTGGCCGACCTCGCCGGTGAGCTAGCCGACCAGCAGCGGAGGCTGGACCTGCTCGATGCCGGCGGGGACGCCAGCAGCGCGGTGCGGGCGGTGTTCTCCTGGTCCTTCCGGCACCTCGACACCGGTACCGCCCGGGCGTTCCGGCTGCTGGGCCTGCACCCGGGTCCCGACTTCGACTGCTCTGCCACCAGTGCCCTCACCGGGACCGCTCTCGGTGAGAGCCGCCGCCTGATCGGTCGGCTTGCGCGCGCCTACCTCGTCCAGTCTGCAGGTCAGGGCCGATACGGCATGCATGACCTGCTCCGCGCGTACGCTCGGGAGCGCACGGCTGAGGAGGGTGAGGATGATCGCAGAGCGGCGCTGACCCGGCTGTTCGATCACTA
This sequence comes from Streptosporangiaceae bacterium, assembly GCA_035934395.1. Classification (GTDB taxonomy): domain Bacteria; phylum Actinomycetota; class Actinomycetes; order Streptosporangiales; family Streptosporangiaceae; genus JASHPR01. The sequence goes on along the minus strand of DASYXX010000490.1, from coordinate 2,471 downwards.
CCTGCACACCGCCGCCGCGGCTATGGACAGCCTGTTCCCTGCCGAACGTCACCGTCGGCCCCGTCTGCCCTCTCCCGTTTCTTCGGTCCCGCCAGTGACCCATCCGGCATTAGCGCAGGAATGGCTCGACCGCGAACGAGCCGTCCTGATCGCGGTCGCAGCGCACGCCGCGGGGCACGGCTGGCCCGGCCATGCCACCCGCATGGCCCTGACTCTCTTCCGCTACCTCGACACTGGCGGTCACTACCAGGACATCGTGACCGTCTGTTCCTCGGCTCTGGACGCGGCCCGGCTGGCAGGGGACCGTGCCGGCGAGGCATCGGCGCTGTTGTATCTGGGTGGTGCGAGCTGGCGCCTGGGTCGGTACGACGATGCTGCCGAGCACCTGGGGAAGGCACTGGCGTTGTTCCGCGCGGCGGACGATCGACCCGGCCAGGCCCGCGCGCTCAGCAACATCGGCGTCGTCGAATCGTGCCAGGGCCGCTACGAAGCTGCCGCCGCTTACCACCAGGAGGCTCGAGCCATCTTCCGCGCCGCCGGGGACCGTCTCGGCCAGGCCCGCGCGCTGGACAGCCTCGGCGGGGTCTTGTGGCAGAAGGGTGACCATGACCAGGCTGCCAAGCACCAGCGAGCGGCGCTGGCGATCTACCGTCAGCTGGGTGAGCGCCACGGTGCGGGCGGCGTCCTGTTGAGCTTGGGCGTCGTCGAATGGCGGAGGGGCCGCTACCAGGAGGCCACTGAGTACCTAAGGCAGGCCCTTGCGGTCTTCCGCGAGGTCGGGGACCGGCTCGGCCAGGCCCGCGCGCTCAGCAACATCGGTGTCGTCGAATGGTGGCAGGATCGTTATGAGCAGGCCGCCGAGCGCCACCGCGAGGCTGCTGCGGTCTTCCACGAGATCGGCGACCTGCCCGGCGAGGCCGGAGCGCTCAACGCTTATGGCGACGCATTGGAGGCGGCCGGTCGGCATACCACGTCGGCGGCGGGATCAGTCAGGTAGGGGTTAGGGCGTTCCGCTCCCGGCCGGGCCCGGTGACGGCGTTGGGCTCGGGTTCGGCATGGTTGGGCTCGGGTTCGGCATGGGTGTCGGAACGAACGGCGTCGTCGGCATGACTGTCGGAACGAACGGCGTCTGCTTATGGCCCGGATGCAGCGACGGCGACACCCTCGGCGCCGGCGTGTGCGCTGCGACACGAGGCGAAGGGCGCGGAGCGGGAGCTGGCCCGGTGGTGCGCGGAGGTGCCGCCGGCGCGAGCAGCAAGACGGAGGATGGCACGCCGAAGATGGGTGGCGGGCCGGACCTGGACCGCGCGGGGACGGCCGGCTGATGCCGGCCGCGAGCGGTTTCGTGCGCGGGGACATTCCTCGCGGGATGCCCGTGCAGGGCGATCGCCGTACTGGCAAGCCCGGCGATCGCGAGGAGGCTGGCACACACGCTCACCAGGTAAACAAGCTTCCGGCCGGACCTGCGCCCGTGATTGCCGCCCGCGCCGACCGAGGCCGCTGGCCCGTCCCGGCGCTCGGCAGCAGGCGGGACGGCTAGTCCAGAACGGAACATCAGACCCCTTGCCCGAGTGGTGCTCACCGACCAGGCGCGCCGCTCCCCCCCGATCAGCACACCAACGGGCACATCGTAGCCAGGCAGCGCGCTCCGGGCCATGCCGCGAACGAAAGGCGTACGAACTGCCCGCTCACGATATTTGCTGATCCAGGATCGGCCGGAGCGATGACATCCCCCGCGCGGTGTGGCTCGTCACCGAGCCCCCGCTGACTCCCATCGCGGCGGCTATCTGAGCATCGGAAAGGCCGGCATAGTAGCGCAGAACGATCGCCTCGCGTTGCCGGCCAGGCAGCATGCGCAGCGCGGCGACGACCGGGGAACGCTCCAGCAGCGCGATCCCCCCCTGCTCGGCGCCCGGCCCGTCGGAGGCCGGGTCCGGCGCGTTCTTGTGGGCGACCGCGGGTTGCGACAGGACCGAGCGTGACCTCCTGACCACCGCCCGGCGGAGATAGAACAGCGCTTTCTTGGTGTTCCGCGGTCGGCGCCAGCCCCCGTGCATGGCGGCGAACGCGTCCTGGACAAGCTCCTCTGCCGTCGGCACGTCGTGCACCAGCAGCACGGCCAGCCGGACCAGAGACCGGTACTCGCAGGCGTAAAGCTCCGTTACCAGGCGATCCGCATCCCAAGCCGTCGCATGGGACCGGGGCTCGGTGGCAGGCGCTGACATATGCGCCCAGTGTCAGGTACCCCGCTCGCATCCGGCTAGCACCGCGCTCGCATCGTCGACGACGTCGGCGAGTTGCGGCGTCGGCGGCCGGTGTCTAGTTGAAGGGGACGGTGACCGGGCCGGGCTCGGGCTGGTAGACGGCGAAGAAGTCGCGGTCGTCGGGAACCAGGTAGCGGGTGGGCGGCTGGTTCGGGTTGGGCCCGACCATGGTCGGGACCAGGCCGTGCGCGCCGTGGGTGTAGGTGA
>DASYXX010000474.1:0-7801 GCA_035934395.1 Streptosporangiaceae bacterium | reverse complement strand
TCCTCACGAAATGCACCATACCGGCTGCAGCCGACAAGCTGGCGGCAACCAGCGGCTTCCTGCCGGACGCGTTGGTCAAGGGCATTGTTGTTCTCCAACGCTAACTCGACTGTCACCAGCTGGCTACCCCCCGTGGCCGGGTCAAGCCGCCCGGGGCTGCGGCGGATACGCTCACATTCCGGCTGTTCCCTGACGGCGCCGGCCGGTGCCAGCCGGAGACCACCCCGGGCGCGTGAGAAGCTTGGCCGCATGCGGGACACCCTCATGGGGTCAGCCTGAGCCGCGCTGGAATGGACGGGGCCACGGCGCCCGGAGCAGGGGAACATCGAGCGATGGCCCATGGCCGCGGGGAGCTGTCCGTGCCAGATGACCGCGCGCCGCCGGGCGATCGGCGGCCGCCCGGCGACAGGTCGCCGGAGCTGATTGCCGTCGATGCCATGGGCGGTGACCACGCGCCCGCGGAGATCGTCGCAGGCGCGGTCCTGGCCGCCAGGGACTCCGGGCTGCGCGTGCTGCTTACCGGCCGGCCCGGGCAGCTGCGCCCGCTGCTGGCCCGGCACCGGGCGCTGGGCGACATCCGGATCGTGCCGGCGGAGGACACGGTCGCGATGAGCGAGGGTGCGCTGGCCAGCTGGCGCCGCCCCCGGTCGAGCATCGCGGTGGCCTGCCAGCTCGTCAGGCGAGGCCAGGCCGCTGCCGTCGTCTCGGCCGGGTCGACCGGCGGGGTCGTCGCCACGGCCAGGCTCCGGCTGCGGCCGCTGCCCGGCGTCCTGCGGCCGGCCCTGGCTGTCGTGCTCCCCACCCGGCCCGGGCCCACGGTGCTGCTGGACGCGGGCGCGATCGCCGACCCCAAGCCGGAGATGCTGGTCCAGTTCGCGCAGCTCGGGGTGGCCTACGCGCAGACCGCCCACGGCATTCCCGAGCCCCGGGTCGGCCTGCTCACGATCGGCGCCGAGCCCGGCAAGGGCAACAAGCTGGCCCGGCGGGCCTACGAGCTGCTCGACGCGGACCCCCCGCACGGCGGGCTGCCGATCAGCTTCGCGGGCAATATCGAGGGCGGCGACCTGCTCACGAGAAAGGTCGACGTGGTCGTCACCGACGGTTTCACGGGGAACGTGGCGCTCAAGACGCTCGAGGGGACCGCGGCGTTCGCCGCCAGGCAGCTGCGGGAGACCCTGGCCGGATCCCGGGCCGCCCGGATCGGGGCGCTGTTGCAGCGGCGCGGGCTGCGGGAGCTGGCCGACCGCATGGATGCGGAGACCTACGGCGGAGCCGCGCTGCTCGGGATGGAGCGGGCCGTGGTGATCGCGCACGGCGCGGCGACGGCGCGCGGGGTCGCGGCCGCGTGCGCGCTGGCCGCGGACCTGGCCCGCGGCCAGATCGCGGAGAAGATCAGGGAGCGGCTCGGCCCGGCCCGCGGCGGGCATTTCCTGCGCCGTCCCTGACGCGCGCGGGCCGATAGGCTGGATCGCATGACTGATCCGCAGCAGGCGCTGGCCACGCTGATGAGCGGCGCGCTCGCTGCCGCGTTCGGGCCCGACTACGCCGATGCCGATCCCGTGATCCGGCCCTCCCAGTTCGCCGACTACCAGGCGAACGTCGCGCTGGCGCTGGCCAAGCGGCTGAACCGCGCGCCGCGCGACGTCGCGGCCGAGCTGGCCGGCCATCTCGGCGACGGCGACGTGATCGAGAAGCCAGAGGTAAGCGGTCCGGGCTTCATCAACCTCACGCTGCGGGATGACTGGATCGCCACGCAGGCGACGCGCCAGCTTGCCGACGCCCGGCTGGGCGTGCCGGCAGCCGGGCGGCCGCAGGTCGTGGTCGTGGACTACTCGGGGCCGAACGTGGCCAAGGAGCTGCACGTCGGCCATCTCCGAGCCACGGTGGTCGGCGACGCCGTGGTCCGGGTGCTCGAGCATCTCGGGCACACGGTCGTCCGCGCGGCGCACCTCGGCGACTGGGGCACCCAGTTCGGAATGCTGATCGAGCATGCGCTCGAGATCGGCGAGAAGGCCACCTACGATCAGCTGGCGGCCGGTGAATTCACCGCGTTCTACCAGGCAGCCAGGCAGAAGTTCGACACCGACCTGGCCTTTGCCGACCGCTCCCGGCGGCGGGTGGTTCACCTTCAGGCGGGCGACGAGCAATCGCTGCGAGTGTGGCAGCTCCTGGTCGGCGACTCCATGGAGTACCTGCGCAAGATCTACACCAGGCTCAACATCACGCTGACCGACGCGGACATGGACCCGGAGAGCTTCTACAACCCGATGCTGGCCGACGTCTGCGCGGAGCTCGAGGCCGATGGCGTGGCGGTGATCAGCGACGGGGCGCTGTGCGCGTTCCCGCCGGGTTTCGCCGGGCGCGACGGCAAGCCGCTGCCCCTGATACTCCGCAAGAGCGACGGCGGGTACGGATACGCCACCACCGACATGGCGGCAATCAGGTACCGGCTGCGCAAGCTGGGCGCATCCCGGATTATCTACGTCGTCGGGTCGGACCAGATCCAGCACCTGCAGATGGTGTTCGCCGTGGCGCGGCAGGCCGGCTGGCTGACCGATGCCGTGAGCGCCGAGCACGCTGTGATCGGCCTGGTGACAGCCCCCGGCGGGGGCCGCCTGCGCACCCGGAGCGGGAATCAGGACAAGCTGGCTGCGCTGATCGACGAGGCGGTCGAGCGCGCCGAGCGGGTCATCGCGGAACGCTACGACGACCCCGAGCTCCGCGGCCAGATCGCCGAGGCGGTCGGCATCGGCGCGCTCAAGTACGGCGACCTCTCGGTGGCCCGCGGTTCCAGCTACACGGTGGATTTCGACCGGATGCTCGCGCTGACCGGCAACACCGGTCCTTATTTGCAGTACGCGACCGCGCGAATCCGCTCGATCTTCCGCCGGGCGGGCATCGAGCCAGGCGGCGTCACCGGGCCGATCCGGCTGACCGAGCAGGCCGAGCGGGCGCTCGCACTGCAGCTGCTCGGCTTCGGCTCGGTGGTCGGCCAGGTGGCTGAGGCCGCCGAGCCGCACAAGCTCGCCGCGTTCCTGTTCGAGACCGCCAGCACGTTCACCACGTTCTACGAGCAGTGCCCGGTCCTGCAAGCGGCCGACGAGCCCACCCGGCAGAGCAGGCTCGCCCTTTCCGCGCTGACCCTGCGTGTCCTGCTGGCCGGCCTTGGCCTGCTCGGCATCCCGGTGCCGGAGCGGATGTAGCGAGGGTGAAACCCTGAAATACGCGGGTTCCGCTTTAAGCCTTTCTGCTGCGATTTTCCGCGCGTTCCCAGGCAGCTCCCAGGATCTGCTGCCCGACATCCCAGCCCTGAGCGGCACGCTCGGTCCCATGGACAACATGCATCAGCCGCCAGGCGGCGATCCACAGGACTCCTGGCCGACTCAGGAACTTGGCCCCACGGCCCGGCCGGCCAGCCCGGCGGCCCAGCCCGGGCCGCAGCCCTGGGGCCAGCCCGCCGGACAGCCCTTGGGCCAGCCCGCCGCGGCCGACGGCCCGTCCGCGTCACCGCCCCGGCGGAACGGGCCGCTACGCGGCCGGGTGCTGTGGTGGAGCACCGGGCTGGCGCTGGCCGCGCTGCTGGCCGGCGGCGGCGTGCTGGCGGCCTCGACACAGCCCGCCGCCGGGCCCACGGGCCAGGCCGCGGTGCTGAACACCATGCTCAGCTCGGCCAACTCCCCCGCGACCGGCGCCGTGGCCGGAAACGCGGTGACGGCGTCGGCCACGCCGTCCGCGGCGTGCCTCCGCCGGGCGGCGAGGCTCCGGGCGGCGGGACACCCGTCGGCGGCCAGGCTCGCCCTGTGGCGTTGCGGCCACCGGCTACTCCGGATACGCGCGCTCGGCGGGCTCCACGGCCAGTTCACGTTCGAGACCAAGACCGGAGCCCGCACGATCGCCTACGAGCGCGGCGTGATCCGGTCGATCAGCGGGGCTGACGTGGTCGTCCAGGCCAAGGACGGCACGACCTGGACCTGGGTCCTCGTGAGCAGCACGGTGATCCGCGAGAAGGGCAAGCGGGTCGCGGCGAGCGCGCTCTCCGAGGGCGAGAACGTCTTCGCGGGCGGGCCCGTGGTCAGCGGCGCCTACGAGGCCAGGCTGATCGTGATCCGGGTCAGCTCCGGCAGCACGTCGCCGAGCGCGGCATCGGGATCGTAGCCAGCCTGGAACCTGACAGCGTCATCCGCGGCCTCGGGCTGCGGGTGGCGCTGTTCCCATCGCGAGCGGGAAGCACCGCCGGCCGTGGCAGCGTCATCAGCCCGAATGCCCAGCTGACGTCCCCCCGTCACCTCCCGGCGCGCGAGAATGAGGCCGATACCCGATGACAGACAACGACCAGATCCCCCAGGTGCTCGTCGTGGACGACGAGCTGAACATCCGCGAGCTCGTGCAGGTCGCGCTGAAGTTCCACGGCTGCTCGGTGACCACCGCGGCGACGGGGAAGGACGCGCTGCGGCAGGCGGACGCGGACCGGCCCGACCTGATCGTCCTCGACGTGATGCTGCCGGACATGGACGGCTTCGAAGTGTGCCGGAGGCTGCGCGCGATGGGCAACGAGGTTCCCGTAATCTTCCTGACCGCCCGGGATACCTCCTCCGACACCGTCACCGGCCTGGCGATCGGCGGCGATGACTACGTGACGAAGCCGTTCTCCGTCGAGGCCCTGGTGGCCCGGGTCCGCGCGGTGCTGCGCCGCGCGTCCCGCGGCGGTCACGGCGGCCAGTCCGGCGACGGAGCGATCCTGCGCGCCGGGGATGTCGAGCTCGACGAGGCGCGGTGGACCGTGCGCCGCGCGGGCGTGCCCGTAGAGCTCTCGCCAACCGAGTTCCGGCTGCTCGCCTACCTGATCCGGCACCAGGGACGGGTTCTGACCCGGGCGCAGCTGCTGGAGAACGTCTGGGGGTGGGACTACGCAGGCGAGTCCCAGATCGTCGAGACCTACGTCAGCTACCTGCGGCGCAAGCTTGATCCGCTCGGCCCGCCGATGATCCACACCCAGCGCGGCGTGGGCTACAGCCTCCGGCCGCCGGATCGGGGGCAGGCCAGGCCAGGGTGAGGGCGAGTCGGTGAACAACCCCCGAAGGCTGTCGCTGCGCGCGCGCATGCTGATCCTGCTGATCGGCGTGACCGCGATCTTCCTGCTGATCATGGGGGCGGTCACCACGGTCGTGCTGACCGGGCGCGTGAGCAGGGCGTTCAACACCGATCTCGTCGCCGCCGCCGCGCACAGCCCGCGCGCGCTGGCCGACAACGCGAGCGGCTATCTCGCGGTGGTGGTGTCCAGCCGCACCCGCGAGGTCGTGCCGCTCACGAGCGGGCAGCAGACCAGCGAGCTCGCCGCGTACCTGAGCCCGATGACCCTGACCGAGTTCAAGGCCCGGTTTCCCAGCGGGCCGATCGCCGGGCCGACCACGATCACCGTTGCGGACGGGGCCAGGCTCCGCGTGGTCGCGCGGCGTTACGTCTACCCGAAGGAGCTGGCCCTCGCCGGGTTCTCGGTGCCGACGGGCGGCCCCTACGTCCTCGTCGTCGCGCACTCGCCCGCTTCCGTGCAGGGACAGGTGAGCGGCGTGGTCGTCGCCGAGCTGATCACCGGCGGCGGGCTGCTCGGGCTGCTCGCGATCGGGGGCAGCTGGCTGATCGGCCGCGGCCTCGAGCCGCTGGACGAGATGGCCAGCACGGCCAACGAGATCACCTCCCGCGGCGACCTCACCGCGCGCGTGGCGGATGCCGACGACCGCACCGAGGTGGGCCGGCTCGGCTCGGCCATCAACACCATGCTCGACCGGATCCAGCAGGCGTTCAGCGCGCGGCTGCGGTCGGAGCAGAAGGTGCGCGAGTTCGCCGCCGACGCCTCGCACGAGCTGCGCACCCCGCTGACCACCATCCGCGGCTACGCCGAGCTGTACCGGCAGGGCGCGCTCGGCCCCGATCAGCTGCCCAGCGCCATGCGCAGGATCGAGCAGGAGGCGCAGCGGATGAGCACGCTCGTGGCCGAGCTGCTCGAGCTGGCCCGGCTGGACCGCACCTCCTCGCTCGACCTGACCGAGACCGACCTGGCCGACGTGGTACGCGACGCGGTGGCCGACGCGGCCGCGGTCGAGCCGGAACGACCGGTGCGCGCCGAGGCGCCGCCGCGGCTGGTCGCCGTGGTGGACGAGCCCCGGATCCGGCAGGTCCTGGCCAACCTGCTCGGCAACGTCCGCGCGCACACCCCGGTGACCACCCCGGTCGCGGTCCGGCTGGCCCCGGTGACCGGCGGGGTGCTGCTCGAGGTGGCCGACGCTGGGCCGGGCATGTCCGCCGAGGACGCGGCCCGGGCCTTCGACCGGTTCCACCGGGCCGCCGAACGGGTCAACGGCGACGCGGACCTCGGGAACCGGGAGTACCGCGGCACAGCGGCCGGGCGGCGCGAGAGCAACGGCGGCGGCAGCGGCCTGGGCCTGTCGATCGTGCAGGCGATCGCCCGGGCTCACGGCGGGCAGGCCACGCTGGAGTCCTGGCCCAGCCGCGGCACCCGGGTCCGCGTCTGGCTGCCAGCCCGCGCCGCACCCTGACCACCGGTCAGCCGCTGGCGCGGGCCTGGTCGGCGAGCGGCACGCCGGGCCTGGCCGACCCCGCCAGCCAGGCCTCGCCCTCCCGGTACAGCAGCTCGACCTCCGGGCCCCGCAGCCCCGGGAGCCCTTTCATGACGGTGAACCCCGCCTCCCGCTGCAGGTAGGCCAGGTGCCGGTAACCTTCCGGGTACTCGCCCAGCCGCCGTTCGTCGAGCTCGAGCCTCGCACCGGGCACGACGGGGTCGAGCCGGTCCTGCTCGTAGATCGGCTGGCGGCGGACGATCGCCCACCGGCCGTCCCGCCGCTCCAGGAAGTCGTAGAAGCGGCCTATGCACCGGACGTCAACGGTCACACCGCGGATCGCGCCACGCTGGAGGATCATCATCCTGGTCTGCGATATCGCGCGGTTTCCGCTGACCTCGCAGCCGAAACCGCCGAGGAAATGCAGGATCTGAACGCCGCGCTCGAATCCATCCTGGCTCGCCTTTATGAAATCAGGGGCCGGGCCCTGAAACCAGGTCGCGGTCATCCACCCGTCATTGTGCCAGACAGACCGAAAGCCATCCCAGTTCCCCGAGTCACGAAAGACGACCCAGTTCTCGATGACTTCCCGGATCAGCGCCTTCTCGTCCGCAGCCACCGCATTTATCCTCCGTCCTCGGGCCGGCGTCGGTGCCCTCGCTCCGCGCTGATGACGCATTACCCTAGAGCACCACAGCTGCGCACGGAGAGTGATCGCGGATGGCATCAGCGGGCGGCGTGAGGCCGGGCCTGGGAGTGCTCTTCACCGAGGAGCGGTCTGCCGAGGCCGTCTGCGCGAGCCTGGCCGACTCTCCCGACCCCCGCCTCCGGCGGGTCCTCGAGTCGCTGGTCAGGCACCTGCACAGCTTTGTCAAGGACGTCGAGCTCACCGAGCGGGAGTGGCAGGACGCGATCGCGTTTCTCACCGACACCGGTCACAAGTGCGACGAGACGCGGCAGGAGTTCATCCTGCTCTCCGACGTCCTCGGCGTCTCGATGCTGGTGGAGACCATCAACCACCGGGCCGACGGGCGGGCCACGGAGTCGACCGTCAGCGGGCCGTTCCACGTCGTGGACTCCCCGCCGCGCGAGCTCGGCGCGGACATCAGTGTGCCGGGCTCCGGCGATCCGTGCCTGGTCAGCGGGCGGGTGGCCGGCCCGGCCGGGGAGCCGATCCCGGGCGCGCTCGTCGACGTCTGGCACGCCGACGCCGACGGCTTCTATGA
>DASYXX010000443.1:0-2832 GCA_035934395.1 Streptosporangiaceae bacterium | reverse complement strand
GCGGCCTCGAGGGTGATCGCCACCGACGAGTCGACCCGGCCCAGCTCGTGCAGGGCGATGCAGAACGCGAGGTAGTCGCCGCCCATCCCGCCGTACTCCTCGGGAAACGGCAGCCCGAACAGGCCGAGCTTCCCCATCCTGGCCACGATCTCGTAAGGGAACTCGCGGCGCTCGTAGAAACCGCCGATCACCGGCGCGACGACGTCGCGCGCGAACTCGGCCACGGCGGCCCGCAGCTGCTCATGCTCGTCGCTGAGCCTGTAGCTGATCCCCATGCCAGCGATGCTACTGGCGGCGCAATACCCGGTCAGTAGGCCATCCAGCCGCCGTCGACCATGAGGTTCACGCCGCTGATGTAGGTGGCATCATCCGAGGCCAGGAACGCCACCGCCGCGGCGACGTCACGCGGCTCGCCCAGCCGGCCGAACGGGGTGCGGCCCCGGACATACGCGCTGGATTCCTCCCCGCGGCTGAGGTCGCCCGGCGTGCCGGTCACGATCTTGCCCGGGGCGACCGCGTTGCACATGATCCCGTCGCGCCCGTGCTCGACCGCGACCTGGCGGGTCAGCTGGACCAGCCCGCCCTTGCTGATGGCGTAGGCGGAATGGCCCGGCGCGCCCACCATGCCGTGCTGCGAGGTGATGTTGATGATCCGGCCGCGGGCGTCGCCGCGGGGCGGCTGGGTCAGCATCTGCCGTATCGCCGCCTGGCAGAGCAGGAACGGGCCTTTGAGGTTCACCGCGATGATCGCGTCGAAGTCGTCGTCGCCGGTCTCCAGCAGCGGCTTGGAGTGAGCCCCGGCGAGCGCCGCGTTGTTGACCACCACATCGAGGCCTCCCGTCCGCTCGACGGCCAGGGCCACCAGCCGCTCACAATCCTCTCGGGAAGAGACGTCGGCCCGGACGTACTCGGCGGCGCCGCCGCCGCGCGCTATGACCTCGTCGGTCGGCGTGCCGCCGGTCAGCGGGTCCCGCCGCACGTCGGCCAGCAGCACCCGGAAACCATCGGCCGCCAGCCGCGTGGCGATGGCCCGGCCGATCCCCGACGAGGCGCCGGTCACGATCACACTCTTCGCGGAGCTTGCTCCGCGGCGGGGGGTTATAGGGGGGTCGCCCCCCCTAGGGCTAACGGAGCGGGGCATCCGCGAGAGTATACGCCGGTTACACTGGCCCGATGGGTGTGGCCTTTGTCGCGCACTGCCTGCTGAACCAGAACTCCAAGGTGGGCGACGGCGCGCACTGCGCCGGCATCTACTCCCCGGTCGTGGACGTGCTCCGCGACAAGGGCTGGCGGATCGAGCAGATGCCCTGCCCCGAGCTCTCGTTCACCGGGCTGAACCGGTTCTGGGCGGTCCGCGAGCAGCTCGACACCGCCGCGTACCGGCGGCACTGCCAGCGGCAGGCCGCCGCGGTCGCCGACATGATCGCCGTGCGCGCCGCGCAGGGCGAGGACATCGTGCTGATCGGCGTGGAGGGCAGTCCCTCGATGGGGGTGCACATCACCAGCTCCGACCCGGCGCGCGGCGGCCTGCCGGAGTGGCCGGCGGGCAGCGCCGAGCTGACGAGCGGCGAGGGCATCTTCATCGAGGAGCTGCGGGCCGAGCTCGGCCGCCGGGGCATCGCGGCCGGGCTTGGCGGCGAGACGCACGCCCTGCCCGATCACGACCCGCAGACCCAGCGGACGCAGCTCGAGTCGCTGCTGGACAGCCGGTGAAGCCGGACGAGCGGTCATTCCGCATCGCGCTGGTCGCCGATCGCTACGTGAACCCGCCGCCCGGCGGGCTGGACGCCCTGGCCGTGCTGGGCATGGCGGGCTGGGGCGCGATGCAGCTGCCCGCCGACGACTACCCGGCCGACATCGCCGCCCGGGTCCTGACCGAGGTGACCGAGCAGGCCGAGGAGTTCAGCCGGCACGGCTACGACTTCGTGCTCATCGGCGACCGCGATGGGCTCGCCGAGGCCCTGGCCGGGGCGGGCCTGGCCGTACCCGACCAGATCGTGCCCACCGACGCCGCGCAGCTGCTTGACTTCCTGACCGCCCGCCCGGCCCCGGCCGTCAGCAGCTGGTCCTGGCTGAACCGCGATTAGAGCCGGCCGGGAATGAGGTCGAGGCCAGTGGCGTCGGTCTCCACCAGCCAGAACGTCCCGGTCCGCTGCGAGGCCTCGATGTCGGCCTCGCGGGTGGCGGTCACGTAGAGGTCCGAGCCGTCGAAGATGCAGTTGGTGGCGTGCTCGCCCAGGCGGATCTCCTCCAGCACCACACCGTCCGGCGAGACGACCGTGACCCCCTGCGAGACCGTGGTCGCCACGAACAGGCGCCCGTCGGCGGCGAACGCCATGCCGTCGGGCACGTGGCTGTCCGGCAGCTGGCAGACGGTGACCGGCTTCCCGTCCTCAAGCCGGCGTACCCGGTGCTGCATCGACTCGGTCCAGTACAGCCGCTGCCGGGCGTCGAAGGCGATGCCGTTAGGGTAGACGCCGGGGAGCTCGGCCAGCATCTCGCCCGCGCCGGAGGGGCCCACGGCGAAGAGCCTGCCGGGCGAGCGGACATCGAACCGGAAATCCTGCTCCGACCCGGACTCTGTGAACCACAGCCGGCCGTCCGGCCCGAACGCCAGGTCGTTCGGGCCGTACAGCGTGTAGCCGGCCACCTCGGAGAACAGCAGCTCGACCGACCCGTCGGGCCGCACCCGCTGTATCCCGGATACCGCGCTGGTGTCGCCGCTGCCGGGCACATTGCCGCCCTGGGTCAGGTAGACGGCGCCATCGCTGCCAAGGACCGCCCCCCAGGGCGAGCCGCCGGTCCGCGCGTACGAAGAGACGGTCCCGCCCT
>DASYXX010000105.1:0-4391 GCA_035934395.1 Streptosporangiaceae bacterium | reverse complement strand
TCGGAGGTGAGGTAGCCGCCGGGGTCGACCTCCTCCTCGCGGTTGCGGAACAGGGTGCAGAACACCCGCGCCGTCTTCGGGTCCCAGGGCAGCTGGCAGAACGTCTCGACGTCCGGCATCCCGACGAGCTCCCACGCCTCGGGCCCGTAGCCGATGTACTGGCCGTGCCGGTCGGTGAACAGGTTCGCCGTGGATCCGTAGACGAGCTGGAAGCCCCGGTCCGCGATCCGCTCCCAGTGGTCGGCCGGCACTCCCTTGCCCATGATCCGACCGGTCACGGAGACAAACTGGTAGTAGACGTAGGTGATGCCCTTGGCGTCGATCTCCGCCCGGACGCGCTGGACCGCCTCAGCGCGGCCGTCGGAGTTGGTGAACCGTTCGAGGTCGGTGCTCACGAGGCCTCCCTGCCGAGTGCCTGCCTGGTGATCGCGGGGGTGCTGGCGCGGTCGTTGCTGGCCATCCCGGGCCGTCACGATTTTTACGGACAGTAAACCCCGTATCATAGGACGATACAACCCTAGCCCGGCTCTGGTTCTCGCCCCGGCGCCGGGCGGTCTTCGCGCGCGCGGAATAGCCGGCCGTGTTGCCGCGGCTAGTGTCGGACACAGGGACGTTGCGGAACCGGCAGTTCCCGTCGCCGCCGCCGGGGAGGACACTGGGAGCGATGACGCAGTTGACGGGCCTCGCCGGAGACGGCTCAGCCGAGGCCAACGAAGCGGCCGCCGCGCTCGCGGTCGCCACCGGGTCGCTGAGTGCCGGGCCTCCCGGATCGCTGCAGCGTGTCCCGGGCCAGGCGGGTGCGCTCGAGGAGGCGCTCGGCGCGGTCATCGCCGAGCGGGTGCGCGAGTTCCGGCTGCTGCTGGGGCTGACCGTCGGGCAGCTTGCCGAGCTGACCGGCCTGTCCAAGGGCATGCTTTCCAAGATCGAGAACGCGCAGGCCTCGCCCAGCCTGGCCACGCTCGCGCGGCTGTCCGAGGCGCTGAAGGTTCCGGTGACCGCGTTCTTCCGCGGCCTGAACGAGGAGCAGGACGTGCTGGTGGTCAAGGCCGGGCGGGGCCTCGACATCCAGCACAAGAACTCCGGCCCCGGGCACCGCTACCAGTCGCTCGGCACCATGCGCGCCCCCCACAACTCGCTGGAGACGCTGCTGGTCACGCTCACCGAGCGGGCCGACACGTTCCCGCTCTACCAGCACCCGGGCACCGAGTTCCTCTACATGATCTCGGGCCGGCTGGAGTACCTCTACGGAAGCGCGCGCTACCTGCTGGAACCCGGCGACGCCATCCAGTTTGTCGGCGAGGTCCCGCACGGGCCGAACGCGCTGATCGACCTGCCGATCCAGTTCATCTCGGTCAAGTCGATCCAGCCCGCGGGCTGAGCACGGGTCCCGCGCCGGGCGCCGGCGGCGTTGTCCTTGCGGCACAACGGCGCCGCCTAGAACGTTGTGGAACGCGATGTTGATCTGGTGACGCCCCGGCTCCCATCCTGGGACCCGGACGCGGGCCGCGCGGAGCGCTGGAGGATATCGTTGGCCGTTTCCTCCAGGTGGACAGAGTTTCATTGCTGGCGTAGCCTGTGCGAGGGGATATTTCCGTTCTCCCGCGCTATCCATGGTGATGCCCTGATGCGTGACGCCGGGGGAGGCGATTGCAGGTGGTCGCGAACGGACATCGGTCACCGGTGCGGCGCGCCGCCTACCCCGCCCGGTATTCCGCGCTCGGCCTGCTGCGCCGCGGCCTGACGCGTGAGGAGTGGCCGCCCGCGTGGCACGCTCACCCGCTCAAGGGCAGCTACGACGTCGTGATCGTCGGCGGTGGCGTGCACGGGCTTGCCGCCGCGTACTACCTGGCCGCCAACCACGGCATCACCGACGTGGCGGTGCTCGACAAGGGCTACATGGGGTCGGGCGGCTCGGGCCGGAACACGGCGATCCTGCGCTCGAACTACCTGACCCCCGAGGGCGTCAGGTTCTACGACCGCTCGATCGAGCTCTACCGGACGCTGGCGGCCGACCTGGACTACAACGTGATGTTCTCGCGGCGCGGCCACCTCACGCTCGCGCACAACGACTCGTCGCTGCGCACCATGCGCTGGCGCGCCGAGGTGAACAAGGCCGAGGGCGTCGACTCCGAGGTGATCGGGCCGGCCGAGATCAAGAAGCTCGCGCCGTTCCTCGACGTCTCCGACGAGGCCAGGTACCCGGTGCTGGGCGCGCTGTGGCATCCGCCGGGCGGCATCATCCGGCACGACGCGGTGGTGTGGGGCTACGCCCGCGGCGCGGACGCGCTGGGCGTGCACATCCACCAGAACACCGAGGTCACGGGCATCGACGTGGCCGAAGGCCGGGTCCGGGGCGTGCGCACGACCCGCGGCGACATCGCGACGCCGGTGGTGCTCAACGCGACCGCGGGCTGGTCCACGCTGATCGCCGACATGGCCGGGGTGGCCCTGCCGATCACGACGTCCCCGCTGCAGGCCGCGGTCACCGAGCCGGTGAAGCCGTTCCTGTCCACGGTCATCGTGTCCGGGACGCTGCACGTCTACATCAGCCAGACCGACCGCGGCGAGCTGGTGTTCGGCGCCAGCGTCGACCCGTTCACCTCCTACTCGATGCGCGGGTCGCTGGAGTTCATCGAGGGCCTGGCCGGGCACGTGCTCGAGCTGATGCCCGCGCTGACCAACGTGCGGCTGCTGCGGCAGTGGGCGGGCCTGTGCGACATGACGCCGGACTTCTCGCCGGTCATGGGGCCCACGTCGGTGGACGGCTTCCTGGTCGACGTCGGGTGGGGCACCTACGGGTTCAAGGCCGGCCCGGTGTCCGGCGAGGCGATGGCGCAGTGCATCGCGTCCGGCAAGACCCCGGAGATCATCGCCGCCTTCGGCCTGGACCGGTTCGGGGAGGGCGCGCTGGTCGGCGAGAAGGGCGCGGCCGCCGTCGGCCACTAGATCGCGTGAGAGGTCAATGATGATCCTGCTGCCGTGTGCCTGGTGCGGTCCCCGCGACGCCGGCGAGTTCCAGCACGTGGGCGAGGCCCTCACGCGCCCCGACCCGCGGACCGCGGCCCCGCGGGAATGGCGTGCCTACCTCTACCTGCGCGACAACCCGTGCGGCTGGACCACGGAGACCTGGTACCACCGGATGGGCTGCCGCCGGTACATCCGGGTCGAGCGGCACACCGAGACCAACGAGATCCGTTCCGCCGTGCCCGCGGGAAGCACGGCATGAACGTCGTGCCGGAGGCGCGCTAATGAGCACTGTGATGCGCATCGGGCCGCAGCCCGGCGAGGTGATCGACCGGGCCAGGGAGCTCACGTTCACCTGGAACGGGAGACCCTTCCGCGGCTACGCCGGGGACACGATCGCCTCGGCGCTCGCGGCCGCGGGCGAGCGCGTGTTCTCCCGCAGCATGAAGTACCACCGGCCGCGGGGCCTGCTCACCGCGGGCTTCCACGACCCGGGCTGCATGGTCCAGGTCGGGGACGAGCCGAACGTCCGCGGAGCCCACCGGCTCGTCGCCGACGGGATGGCGGTGACCTCACAGAACACCTGGCCCTCGCTGCGCTTCGACGTCAAGGCCGCGAACCGGCTCGCGGGCCGGTTCCTGGGAGCCGGGTTCTACTACAAGACGTTCATGCGGCCGCAGGCCCTCTGGCCCGCCTACGAGAGCGTGCTGCGGCGGTTCGTGAACGGCGGCTCCGTCTCGCCGGACACCCCGCACGCGATGCCGGAGAAGCGGTACGCCCACCCCGATGTGCTGGTCGCCGGGGGCGGCCCCGCCGGGATGGCCGCGGCGGTCGCGGCGGCGCGCGCCGGCGCCTCGGTCCTGCTCGTGGAAGAGGAGCACCGGCTCGGCGGGCACCTGCGCTGGGGCGGCGAGGCCGACCTGGCGGCCCTGGCCGACCTGGCCGGCCAGGTCGCGGCCGAGCCCGGCATCGAGGTGCTGACCGACGCGGTGGTGCTCGGCCGGTACGACGGCAACTGGATCGCGGTGCTGGACCGCGGTTCGCGCCCGGCGGGCGCCGCCGGCGAGCGGCTGGTCAAGGCGCGGGCCGCGTCGCTCGTGGTGGCGCCGGGCCTGATCGAGCGGCCGTACGTGATCGAGGGCAACGACCTGCCCGGGGTCATGCTGTCCACCGCGGCGCGGCGGCTGATCAACCTGTACGCGGTCCGGCCGGGCGAGCGGGCGGTGGTGCTGACCGCCAACGCCGAGGGCGACACCGCGATCGCCGATCTCAAGCGGGCCGGCGTGGAGGTCGCCCGGGTCGAGGACGCCCGGCTCGGCGGCGACGTCCGCGCGGTGCGGGGGCGCGGCGGGGTGCGGGCGGTCGAGTTCGCCGACGGCACCAGGGTGGGCTGCGACCTGCTGGTCACCGCGGTCGGCTGGACCGCG
>DASYXX010000419.1:0-10361 GCA_035934395.1 Streptosporangiaceae bacterium | reverse complement strand
CGAGCCGAGGGCGGACATGAAGCGCTCGTACATCAGGGTGGTTACCGCCACCGACCAGCCGCCGCCGACCTCGCCGACCAGCCGGTCGCTGTCGACGTGCGCGCCGGTGAAGAACACCTCGTTGAAGCCGTGCGCGCCGTTTATCTGATGCAGCGGGCGCACCTCGACGCCGGGCTGGTCGATATCGATGATGAAGTAGCTGAGGCCCCGGTGCTTCGGCACGCTGGTGTCGGTCCGTGCGAGCAGCATGCCGCGGTCGGCGAACTGGGCCCCCGACGTCCATACCTTCTGGCCGTCCACCGTCCATCCGGCTTCCCCCGCCAGAGCCCTGGTCTGGGCGCTGGCCAGGTCGGAGCCGGATCCGGGCTCGGAGAAGAACTGGCACCAGGACTCCGTGCCACCGGCGAGCGGCGGCAGGAACCGTGCCTTCTGCTCGTCACTGCCGTGCACCAGCAGCGTCGGGCCGCCCAGCAGCTGGCCCAGGCCGGCGGGCGGGCCCAGCGCCCCGGTGTCGGCGTACGCGGCCCGCACGCCTGCCGCCTCGTCGGCCGACATTCCCTTCCCGAACCATGGCTCCGGCCAGGTCGGAAAGCCCCAGCCGGACTCGGCCAGGCGGGCCCACCACTCCCGCACCGTGAGGCCCGGGTCCCAGTGCGCGGTCAGCCAGGCCAGCGCCGCTTCCCTCGCCGCCTCGTACGCATCGGACCGGGCCTCGGGCTCCGGCATTGCCTGCCGCCTTCCGTTAAATCTTAGAATCCAATTCTAGTAGCGATGAAAACGCGTCACTTGGTCCCTTGTCAAGTGGCGCCGTGGGCGGGGCCTTTCAGGAAAGGCGGCTGAGCCGCCCGCCTGACGCGGCTGCGCCGGTCCGGCGGCGGGCCGGGGCGGCGCGGCGCGCGGCGCCCGGCGCGTCGTCGTCGGCTTCCGCTGGCTTCCACGGGCCGCCAGCCGACAGCCGGCGCGCGTACTCGATGACCGCGTCGACCACCAGGTTCGCCTGGCGGCGCGTCCTGGCGGCGGCCACCTCGCGCGCGCCCTCGCCGATCAGGGAGGTGAGGATCGCGGCCAGGAGCCGGTCGGGCGAGGTGTCGGACAGCCTCAGCAGGGCATCGTTCTGCGCGATCCACTGACGGCCGCGCTGGCGCCGCATGACCTCGAAACCCGCGGGGCCGTCGCCCGACAAGAACAGCAGCGCGAGGTCTCGCCGCAGCCAGCTACCCTCCAGGTACGCGCGCGCCCCCACCGAGAACAGCTCGGCCGGGTCGTCGACTCCGCCCCGCCTGGCAGCGGCTACCGCCTGGCTCGCGGCCTCCTCGAGGGCCTGCTCGTGCTCCTGCCACAGGGCCAGGAACAGCTCGCTCTTCCCGCCGAAATGGTGGTACAGGCTGCCGACGCTCGATCCGGCCCGCTCCACCACGTCGGCGATGCTGGCCTCGGAAAAGCCCTGCTCGACGAACACCTCGCGCGCGGCGTCCAGAAGCGCGCGCTGGGTCTGCGCGGTGCGCCCCCACTGCCAGGCACCGCCGGCGGACCTGCTGGCTGGCTGCTTCGCCATGTCGCTATCACCGTTCCGGTTCCCCGGCCGCCACCGCCGGATTGCCCGGGCGCTATGCCCGAGCGGGCAGGGCGTCGGTATTCTCGGCTCAGCGCGGCTGCGGCGGCCCCTGCCTGAAGGTTATTCTAGAATCACGCTCCACGGACACAGGGAAGGGTCTGGTGAGCCGGATGGGAACTCTCGACGGCCGGGTTGCGATCGTGACCGGCGCGGGCCGGGGAATCGGCAGGTCGGTGGCGAGCCTCCTCGCGCGCGAGGGCGCGGCGGTCGTGGTCAACGACCGCGGCGTGGCGGTCGACGGCTCGGGCAGCGACGCGGGGCCCGCGCAGCAGGCGGTCGACGAGATCACCGCGGCCGGCGGCAAGGCCATCGCCAACGGCGCCGACATCTCCGATCACGGCGCGGCCGAGGACCTGATCAAGACCGCGATCGGCGAGTTCGGGCAGCTCGACGTCGTGGTCAACGTGGCCGGGATCCTCCGGGACCGGATGGTCTTCAACATGACCGAGCAGGAATGGGATGACGTCATCCGGGTCCACCTGAGGGGGACGTTCAACACCACCAAGTTCGCCTCGGCGCACTGGCGGTCCCTGCGCGACGAGTCGGCCCAGAACCGCATCATCAACTTCACCTCGGTCTCCGGGCTGCACGGCGCGCCCGGCCAGCCCAACTACGCCGCGGCCAAGATGGGCATCGTCGGGCTGACCTATTCCTCGGCGCACGCGCTGGCCAAGTACGGCGTGACGGTGAACGCGATCTCGCCGGCCGCCGCGACCCGGATGACCGACTCGGTCCCCACCGAGCGCCAGCGCTCCCGGACCGAGACGGCCGACGAGCGGTCCCCGGACAACGTGGCGCCGGTGGTCGCCTACCTGGCCAGCGAGCGGTCCGGCTGGATCAACGGCCGCATCGTGCACTCCTCGGGCTACGAGGTGTCGCTGTACAGCGACCCGCAGCCGATCATCCGCCTGATCAGCACCCAGCCGTGGGAGCTCGGCGCGCTGGCCGAGCAGATCGAGCGTTCGTTCGGCCCGACGCTCGGCCGCGCTTAAGCGAGCCGCCGGCGTGACAGCCATCACTACAAGGATCGCCGAGGAGCTCGGCGTCCGCGGGGGGCAGGTGACGGCGGCCATCGACCTGCTGGACGGCGGGGCCACCGTGCCGTTCATCGCGCGCTACCGCAAGGAAGCGACCGGCACGCTCGACGACGCGCAGCTGCGGACGCTGGAGGAGCGGCTGCGGTACCTGCGCGAGCTGGAGGAGCGGCGCGCCGTGATCCTGGAGTCGATCCGCTCCCAGGGCAAGCTGGACGACGCGCTCGAGGCGCGGATCATGGCCGCCGACTCGAAGGCGCGGCTCGAGGACGTCTACCTCCCGTACCGGCCGCGACGTCGCACGAAGGCGCAGATCGCTCGCGAGGCCGGGCTCGAGCCGCTCGCTGATGCGTTGCTCGCTGACCCGGGACGCGATCCGCACCGGGAGGCCGGGGCTTACGTAGATGAAACAAGGGGCGTGGCCGACGTCGCGGCCGCGCTCGACGGGGCGCGGGCCATCCTCGCCGAGCGCTTCGCCGAGGACGCCGACCTGATCGGGGTGCTCCGGGAGCGGATGTGGTCGCGCGGCCGGCTCGTCTCGCGGGTCCGGGACGGCCGCCAGGAGGCGGGTGCGAAGTTCGCTGACTACTTCGATTTCGCCGAGCCGCTCACCCGGCTGCCGTCGCACCGGATCCTGGCCCTGCTGCGGGGCGAGAAGGAGGGTTTCCTGGAAGTCGAGCTCGATCCCGGGGAGCTGACCACAGGCGGCGAGCTCGGCGACTACGAGTCGCGCATCGCGCGGCACTTCGGCGTCGCCGCCCGGGGCCGCCCGGCAGATCGCTGGCTCGCCGACACGGTCCGCTGGTCGTGGCGGACCCGCATCCTCGCCCGCCTCGGCGTGGACCTGCGGATGCGGCTCTGGCAGCGGGCCGAGGAGGACGCGGTCGGGGTGTTCGCGGCCAACGTGCGCGACCTGCTGCTGGCCGCCCCCGCCGGGGCCCGCGTGACCATGGGCCTTGATCCCGGTTTCCGTACCGGGGTGAAGGTCGCCGTGGTCGACGCGACCGGCAAGGCCGTCGCGACCGAGACCATCTACCCGCACGAGCTGAGGCAGGGCGCAGCGGCCGGCCCAAGGGGGCGCGGGGCGGGCTGGGCGGCGTCGCTCGCGGTCCTCGCGCGGCTGGCCGCCGCTCACCGCGCCGAGCTGATCGCGATCGGCAACGGCACCGCCTCGCGGGAGACCGACCGCCTGGCCGCCGAGCTGATCCGGGAGCACCCGGAGCTGAAGCTCACCAAGGTCATGGTCTCGGAGGCGGGGGCCTCGGTGTACTCGGCCTCCGAGTATGCCTCACGCGAGCTGCCCGGCCTCGACGTGTCCCTGCGCGGCGCGGTGTCCATCGCTCGCCGGCTGCAAGATCCGCTGGCCGAGCTGGTCAAGATCGACCCGAAGTCGATCGGCGTCGGCCAGTACCAGCACGACCTGTCGGAAGTGAAGCTGTCCCGCTCGCTCGACGCCGTGGTCGAGGACTGCGTCAACGCGGTGGGCGTGAACGTGAACACCGCGTCCGTCCCGCTGCTCGCTCGGGTGTCCGGCATCAGCGAGGGACTGGCCGGCGCGATCGTCGCGCACCGGGACTCCGCGGGGCCGTTCCGCACCCGCAAGGCGCTGACCAAGGTCCCGCGGCTCGGCCCGAAGGCGTTCGAGCAGTGCGCGGGGTTCCTGCGCATCACCGGCGGCGACGACCCGCTCGACGCCTCCAGCGTGCACCCGGAGGCCTACCCGGTGGTCCGGCGCATCCTGGCGGCGGCCGGGATCGGCATGCCGCAGCTGATCGGGAACACCGCGGTCCTGCGCTCGCTGGCGCCGCAGCGGTTCTCCGACGAGCGCTTCGGCCTGCCGACCGTCAGCGACATCCTCGCCGAGCTGGAGAAGCCAGGGCGCGACCCGCGCCCAGCGTTTGCCGCGGCGGCGTTCGCCGAGGGCGTGCAGACGCTCGAGGACCTGGCGCCGGGCATGGTCCTGGAGGGAGTCGTCACGAACGTCGCGGCGTTCGGCGCGTTCGTCGACATCGGCGTGCACCAGGACGGCCTCGTGCACGTGTCCGCCATGTCGCGGACCTTCGTCGCCAACCCGCGCGACGTGGTCAAGCCCGGGGACATCGTGCGGGTGAAGGTGCTCGCGGTGGACGCCGCGCGCAAGCGGATCTCGCTCACGCTTCGGCTGGATGATTTTCCCGAACGCAGCGGGGCGAGTCGTGGTCGCCCAGCACGCGACGATCCGCGGCGGAACCCCGGCTAGTTAAACGGGGAGGGCTTGCGCCCGACGCCGACCAGGCCCCAGAACTTGCCGGGGTCGTCGGGCACGTCGGCGGGTGAGTCCGGGCGCCACAGCGGGATGCGGACCAGGCCGGGGTCCAGCAGCTCGAAGCCGTCGAAGAACCGCAGGATCTCCGCGCGCGGGCGCGCGTGCGCCTGCATGGCGACGCTGCGGTTGAACACCTTCTCGGCGGCCTGCACCACGGTCGGCTCGCCGTCAGATGTGCCGTGCGACACCACCAGGTAGCTGCCGGGCGCAAGCGCGTCGCGCAGCGTGGCCACGATCCGCCAGGGGTCCTCGGCATCGGCGATGAAATGCAGGACGGTGAGCAGCAGCAGCCCGGCCGGCTGCCCGAAGTCGATCAGTCGCTGTACCTCGTCGTGCCCGAGGATCTTCTCCGGCTCGCGCAGGTCGGCGTCGATGACCGTCGCGTTCTCGCTGCCCGCCAGGATGGCCTCGCTGTGCGCGATCGCGACCTGGTCGATATCCGCGTACACCACCCGGGCCTCGGGGTCGGTGCGCTGGGCGACCTCGTGCACGTTGCCCTCGGTCGGGATGCCCGAGCCGATGTCGAGGAACTGGCGGACCCCGGCCGCGCCGAGGAACCGCACGGCCCGGCCGAGGAACGCCCGGTTGGCCCGGGCGATCTCCCGGACGTCGGGCTCGACGGCGGCGAGCGCCCGGCCCACGTCCTGGTCGGCGAGGAAGTTGTGGCTGCCGCCCAGCAGGTAGTCGTAGACTCGGGCGGCGTTCGCCCGCCGGGTATCGACCCCCGGCGGCACCCAGTCCGGCTCGCCCGCCACGGCCTGCCTCCTGTTCGCGTAGATCGGAGTGCCTGTCGCCCGGTCAATTGCGCACCTGGTGCGATACATTTCGTGTTTGCACGATATCTCAGGGTGCGGACAAGGACGGCTGTACCGGGCGTCATGGGGGCGAATGGCCGGCCGCCATTGCCGCGGCCCTGGTATCAGAGGCTGGTGCAGACAATAGTGGTGGAGTTACCGATGACGGGGGACGGTCTGCTCGGGCTGCCGCGGCGGCGTGAGCCGGACCTGACTGGCCTGGCCACGATCGCTCTCGACACCGCCGGCCGGGTGGTTTCCTGGTCCGTGACCGCCATGGCGCTGTTCGGCTACCCGGCCCGCGAGGTGGTCGGGCGCGACGTGTGTGACGTGCTGCTGACCGGCCCGGGACAGCGGGAGCTCGTCGCAAGGGCCCTGGCCGAGGTCGCAGCAGGCCGCGTGCATACCGCGACCGTGGCCGGCGGATCGCTGGGCGAGGGGCGGTTCGCCCTCCGCTGGGAGCCCTTGGGCGGGCCAGGGGAAGGGGGTGCGGGCAGGGAGACCGTTCTGCTCATTGCAACACAGGCGTGGCCGCAGCCGGTGCCGAGCTGGCTGAGCCAGGCGACGGCCCGGATCGGCAGCAGCCTGGACCTCGTCCAGACCGCGTCGGAGGTGGTCGAGGCCGCGGTTCCCGGGTTCGCCGACGCCGCGGCGATCTACGCCGCCGAGCGCCTGCTCGCCGCCGGCGAGCTGGAACCGCCGCGAGCCGGGCACGGCGCGGCCGTGCGGCGGCTCGCCGCCCGGCTGGCCGGCCAGGACGAGGCCGTCATCGCCGGGCTGCTGCCCATCGGGGAGGTCCTGGTCCTCGGCGAGGACACGCTCCGGTCACGGGCGATGGCGACCGGTGAGCCGGTGCTGTCCGGCCAGCTCGATCGCGAGACCGCCGAGCGGCTGGAACGCATTCCCGGCGGCCGTCAGGTCGCCGCGCAGTACTCCTCACTCCTGGCCATGCCGCTGATCGCCCGGGGCGTGGTCGTGGGGTGCGCGACGTTCGGGCGCGCGCCGGCCAGCCCGGCGTTCAACCCGGGGGACATCGCGCTGGCCGGCGAGCTGGCCTCCCGCGCCGCGGTGTGCCTCGATAACGCCCGGCTGTATGACCGGGAACGGCGGATCGCGCTCGCGCTGCAACGCGGCCTGCTGCCCGGCCGGCCCCTGGTCCCGGACCGGCTGGAGGTCGCGCCGGTCTATCAGCCGGTCGGTGACAACGTCGTGGGCGGTGACTGGCACGACATCGTCCCGCTGTCCGGCGGCCGGGCGGTGCTGATGGTCGGCGACGCCATGGGTCACGGCCCGGAGGCGGCCGCGATCATGGTGCAGCTGCGCACCGCGGCGCACACGCTGGCCAGCCTGGAGCTGCCGCCGGAGGAGGTGCTGAGCAGGCTGGACACCATGGCCGCGGGAATGGACCCCACGGCCGAGGGGCTGACCGCGGCGCCGTTCGCCACCTGCATCTACGCGGTGATCGACCCGTCCGGCGGCACCGGGGAGATCGCCAGGGCCGGGCACCTGCCGCCGGTGCTCGCCCGGCCCGACGGCGCGACCGAGGTGCTCGACCTGCCGGCCGGGCTCCCGCTCGGCCTCGGCACGGGCACGTTCCAGTCGACCCGGTTCAGCCTCGCCCCGGGAGACACCCTCGCCCTCTACACCGACGGGCTCGTCGAGAACCGCGCCCGGCCCATCGACCGCGGGCTGGCCGCGCTGCGCCAGGCGCTCAGCTCGGTCCTGGCCCGGCCCGGCAACACGCTCGATGACTCCTGCCAGAAGGTCACCCAGATGCTGCGCGAGCACGGTGAGGACGACATCACGCTCATGCTCGCCCGCATCCGCGGGTGATTTACCGCCCGGACGTTCGCTCGAGCACCGTCTTGAGCGTGTCGAGCTGGGCGACCTCGTGGCGTACCTGCTTGGTGATCATCGGTGTCATGAGCTTCATGAGCCCCGCGGGCTTCAGGTCCAGGGCAAAGCGCACCTGGGTGGTCTGGTCGGGGTTCTCGGTCAGCTCGAACACGCCGACCGGCCGCGCGGGACCGGCGGTGACGCGGAACTCCAGCCGCCGGGGCGGGTCGAAGACCGTGACGCGATAGTCGCCGTCGATGCGCCGGCCGCCGGGGCCGGAGAGGACCTGGCGGTAGGTGGCCCCCTCGCCGTCCGCGGCCGAGGTGCGCTCGATCTCCAGCACCCCGCTGCGCCACTCGCGGTTGTGCGTGCCGTCGGCGAGGTAGTCGAAGACGTCGCGGGCCGGACGGTTAACGGTGACGGTGTGCTCGGCGTATGGCATTGTCTTGCCCTTTCTTCGTAATCAGGTAGCGGCGTTCGGCCTGGTTGCTGACGAGCTCGAGCGCCCGGTCGTAGTCGGCGAGCGCGGCGGCCGTGTCGCCGGCCCGCTGGTGCAGGTCGGCTCGCACGGCCCAGACCCGATGCGAGCCGCGCAGCGACTGGTCCTCGACGAGCCGGTTGAGGAGGGCCAGCCCGGCGGCCGGGCCGTCGGCCATGGCGACCGCCACCGCCCGGTTCAGCGCCACGACCGGCGTGTCCTGGGCCGCGAGCAGCTCGTCGTAGAGCGCGACGATGCCCGGCCAGTCGGTGGCTGCGAACGTTGGCGCGGTGGCGTGGCAGGCGGCCAGCTCGGCCTGCAGCAGCAGCGGCCCCCGCGCCCGGTCGACCGCCCGGGCGCGACAGAGGGCGCGGGCGCCGTCGGCGATCAGCTCGCGGTCCCACAGGGCGCGGTCCTGCGCATCGAGCGTGCGCAGCTCGCCGTCCGGCCCTGCGCGGGTCGACCAGCGGCTGAGCTGGAACGACACCAGCGCGCGCAGCGCCCACGGCCCGGGCTCGCCGCCGATCAGCTCGGTCAGCAGGCAGGCCAGGCGGCGGGCCTCGAACGCGAGATCACCCCGCGTCAGCGTGTCCCCGGCGGTGGGCAGGTAGCCCTCGTTGAAGACGAGGTAGATGACGTCGATGATGGACGCCAGCCGGCCAGCCACGTCGGGGTCGTCGGTGGCGAAGGCCACCCGGTGCTGCTTCAGCGCCCGTTTCGCGCGGACGATGCGCTGGGCGATCGCCGCGGGTGGCAGGTGGAACCCGCGCGCGATCTCCTGCGTGGTGAGGCCGGCCACCATCCGTAGCGTGAGCGCGACCTGCCCGTCGGTGGGCAGCACCGGGTGGCAGCACATGGCGATCAGCCGAAGCCGGTCATCGGCGATCTCCGGCGTCTCGGCGTCCGGTGCCGCGGGCACCGGCAAGGGGAGCAGCGGCCGCAGCGATGCGCTCTTCTGCTGGGCTCGGCCGGCGTCGCGGACCAGGTTGCGGGCCCGGTTGCGGCAGGCCGTCATCAGCCAGGCGCCGGGCCGGTCCGGCACCCCGAGCAGCGGCCACCGGTCCAGCGCGGCCAGCAGCGTCTCCTGCACCACGTCCTCGGCCGTCTGCAGGTCACCGACGATCCGCAGCGTGGCCCCGATGAGCCGGGGCCATTCGTCACGGAACGCCGCGGCCAGGGCCTTCTCCGCCGCCTCGCTCACTGTGTTTCCCCGCTCGCCTCCGGGGCGCCTTTGAGGCACCGTCTTCCCTCGTCGCTCGGTCGCAAGCTCCCTCGCTCCTCAGTCCAGACAGCGCCGCGCCCCGGCAGCTCGCTCACTGTGCTTCCCCGCTCACTGGCGCGGTCCCTCACCCGTGGTCATCAGGGGCAGCACGGTCACGCGGTAGCCGCTCACCCGTCCCCAGCCCGCGGCCAGCCGCCGGGCCGCCTCGTCCCCGGTGGCCCGGACGACGAGGCAGGCCCGCGGCTCCCCCCCGGGGTCGGCCGGCAGGCCGAACGACCGCAGCAGCCCCCAGCGGCGCAGCCACGCGTGCCAGGCCGCGCACGCGATCACGGCGTGCGCGGCCACGGCCAGCGGCAGCTCGGCCGGCGCCGACGGCCAGGTACCCACCAGCAGGAACTCACACTGTGCTTTCCCGCTCGCATGCGGCTCACTCACTCTCGTTACCCCATCGGCACGATCTCGCGGACCTCGACCGAGCCGAACTCGGCGTTCGGGCACTTCGCCGCGATCGCCACGGCCGACTCGACGTCGGACGCCTCGATCACGAAGTACCCGGCGATGACCTCCTTGGCCTCGGCGAACGGCCCGTCGAGCACGCGCTGCTCCCCGTCGCGGGTGCGGATCTTCTTCGCCTCCGCCACCGGGTGCAGCGGCGCGCCGCCCTTGAGCGTGCCGTCGCCCACCAGGCCCATGGCGTACTCGCCCACGCGCTGCACGGCCCCGGCGCGCTGCTGCTCGGTGGCCACCAGCTCGGGGTCCTCGTACAAGACCAGCATGAACTCCATGGACGCGATCCTCCTACACTGCTGTGGTCTCTCACCTCTACGACACCGGCGCGTCCCCCGGATCGACACGGGCGCGCCGGCATCTCACCGCAGGCGGGCCCGCCAGCGGCGGAAGCGGCTGGCCAGGTCGTCGCGGCCGACGTTGGCCAGGCGCTCGACGTGGTCGTCGATGAACTGCAGGTAGAGCGGGATGCGCTCGCGGCCGACGAGCGCGGCCGCGCCCCCGGCGTCGGCCGGCGGCCGCTCGCGCCAGGCGAGCGCCTCGGTGACCAGCCCGGCGGCCGGCGCATCC
>DASYXX010000416.1:0-2611 GCA_035934395.1 Streptosporangiaceae bacterium | reverse complement strand
GCGTCGATCGCGGCCGGGGGCGGCCCGATCCAGGTCAGCTCCGCGGCGATCACCTCGCGCGCGAAGTCGGCGTTCTCGGCCAGGAAACCGTAGCCGGGATGCACGGCGTCCGCGCCGGACTCCGCGGCGGCCTTCAGGATCTTGGCGATGTCGAGGTAGCTCTCGGCCGCCGTCTCCCCGCCCAGCGCGTACGCCTCATCGGCCATCGTCACGTGCAGCGCGTCCAGGTCCAGCTCGCCGTAAACGGCGACGCTGGCCAGGCCAGCGTCACGGCAGGCGCGCGCGATCCGGACCGCTATCTCGCCCCGATTGGCGATCAGGACCTTGCGCACCGGCTCGTCTCCCTCATACATCGGGGGGTGGACGGGGTCGTACCCCTTGGGCAGACACTTCCTCGCGGAGCTTGCTCCACTATCAGCCTTGAAGGGGGTCGTCCCCGATAGGCCTATTGAATGCTCTGCCTGCGAGGAGTCTAGGGGAGAATGCGTCATCAGCGCGGAGCGAGGGCACCGACGCCGACCCGAGCACGGAGGAAGAACGAGCCAGGTTGCCGGCCTGGGCTGTCCGGCACGCAACGCCGCCTGGATGTTCGGCCAGTAGGCGGCTATCAGCGCGGCAGTGCGCTTGCGCGCCAGCCGCCGGGGCCGCGCGTCAGCGGTTCGCGCACGAGCCGTGATCTAGACGACCATTCCGAACGGAGCGTGCGAGGCCTGGTCGCTTCGGCCGATGCGGTCCGGGCTGACAACACCGCCACCAGAGCCGCGACCTCCTCGGCCGAGGGGTTCCCCCGGACGATGAACAGCGCCGGACCAGGCCCGGCCGCGGGCTCCGGCGCGCCGCTCCCGTTCGCCGTCGGCCCTGGCGTATCTGCTGCGGGCATGATCTCAGCTCCTGGACTTGCCGACGCCGATGCCGAACTGGCGGTGCACCCGGGCCCAGAACGCGTCGCGGAGCCACTCCCGGGCCTCCTGGTAGGCCCGCAGGGAGAGGCCCAGCTCCTTCTCGGCGTCGACGAGCAGCTCCTTGTCGATGACCGGCGGCAGGATCGGCCCGGGCAGCAGGTCGCGGATGTTGTCCTCGCCCCGGGTCAGGATCCACTTCTGGGCCACATGCTCGCCCGCCTCCTCGACGCGCTCCTTCTCCGGGCCGCGCCGGACCGGGACGGTGGGGCCATGTGGCACCTTCGCCGCGGTCGGGCGGGGCGCGTGGCGGTCGCCGAACAACTGCGCGGGCGACGGCGCGGAGTACCCGGGCCCCGGTCCTGGATGGCCGAGCGCCCCCTGGCCCAGCAGCCCGTGGCCGAGCGCACCCGGCCCGGTCCGGGCCGGCCCGGCGCCGGCCGCGGCGGGCTCGGGCGCAAGCTGCCGGGTGAAGTAGGCCTCGAGGAACGAGCGCTCCAGCACCTCCACCGTGTCCGACTCCCAGACCAGCCGCTCGGCCTGGTTCGTGCCGTAGGGCGGCTCGATGCCCCACAGGTGGACCCGCACCCCGAACGCCTGCGCGGCCTCCACCGCGGGAACCATGTCCTCGTCGCCGGCCACGAGGACCGCGTCGGTGATCGCGCGGTGCCGGGCGAGCGCCTCCATGTCGGCGCGGATCTGGGCGTCCACGCCCTTCTGCTGCCCGCGCGCGTTCAGGTTGCCCAGGCGCAGCTTCACCCAGGGCATCTGCGCGATGACCCGCTGGTCGATGGTGGGCACCCGGTCCCGAGCCGCGTCATACCAGTAGACCCGCAGCAGCTCGCCGCGCACCTTGTCGTCCGCGTGCCGGGTCAGCGCCTGGATCAGCTTGTCCGCGTCAACCTTGTACTCCCGGCGCGAGGCCGCGCCGAACAGCAGCTCGCCTGCTGACGCGTAGATATACCCGACGTCCACCATGATGGCGTAGCGGGACAGCAGCGGCAGCGGGGATCCGGATTCGGTCATCGTGAACACGACTCTATCTAGTCCCTGCGTGTCCGCTCAGCCACAAGCGAAGCGTGCCCGCCCCCGCTGCCTGCGTAGATGACCGGGGCAAGGGCAGATTCACGGCCAGCCGTCCCGGCGGCGGCGCGCCATTAGCTGGGCGAAATGCGCTGGGGATTCTTGCCGGGCCTAGAGCGGGATGTTGCCGTGCTTCTTGGGCGGCAGGGTCTGGCGCTTGGTCCTGAGCGTGCGCAGGGCGCGGACCACCTGGGTGCGCGTCTCCGCCGGGCGGATGACCGCGTCCACGTACCCCCGGTCCGCGGCCACGTAGGGGTTCGCCAGCGTGTCCTCGTACCCGGTCTCCCTGGCCTTCCGCAGCGCCGCCTGCTCCTGCGGGCTGCCCGCGGCCGCGATCTCGCGCCGGTACAGAATATTCACCGCGCCCTGCGCGCCCATCACCGCGATCTGCGCGGTCGGCCAGGCCAGGTTGACGTCGCCACCAAGGTGCTTGGAGCCCATCACGTCGTAGGCGCCGCCGTAGGCCTTGCGGGTGATCACGGTGATCTTGGGCACCGTGGCCTCGGCGTAGGCGTAGATGAGCTTGGCCCCGCGGCGGATGATGCCGCCCCACTCCTGGTCGGTGCCGGGCAGGAAGCCGGGCACGTCCACGAACGTCAGCACCGGGATGCCGAACGCGTCGCAGGTCC
>DASYXX010000388.1:0-19865 GCA_035934395.1 Streptosporangiaceae bacterium | reverse complement strand
CCTCGGGGTCCAGCATCCCCGGAACCCCCGGGCCGCGCGCGCTGGCCAGCAGCGTCCCGTCGGCCGCGACCAGCGCCACGTCCGTCTTGCTGTTGCCGCCGTCGACCGCGAGCACCGCGGGCTGCGGCAGGTCTCGCGGGGACTCCCCGGGCTGATCGCCGCGCGGCTCGCTCACTGTGCTTCCCCGCTCGCCTCCGGGGCGCCGTTGAGGCCCCGTCTTCCCTCCTCGCTCGTCGCTGGCGCTCCTCGCTCGTCAGTCCAGACGGCGCCGCGCCCCGTCGGCTCGCTCACTGTGCTTCCCCGCTCGCCTCCGGGGCCCCGCCCGCCTCTCCTTCCCGCTTCACTGGCGGCTCGCTCACCGGGCGGCCGCCTCGGCGGTTTCCCGCTCGCCGCCGGCCCAGGGCAGGTACCGCGCGTTCTCGGCGATCAGGCGGTCGGCGAGCCGGCCGGCCAGGTCGTACTGGCCGACCAGCGGATGGGCCAGCAGCGCGTCGCGAACCCGCTGCCTGCCCCCGCGCAGCGCCGCGTCGACGGCGAGGTCCTCGTAGGCCGACACGTGCGCGACCAGGCCGCGCATCAGCGGGGACAGCGGGGCCACCGGCAGCGGCTCTGCGCCGGCGGCGCCCACCCGGGCCGGAACCTCGATCACGGCGTCGTCATCGAGGAAGGAGAACGTGCCGGCGTTGCGCACGTTGACGACCTGCCGGTCGCCCGCGTCGCTGACCAGCGACGCCAGCAGCGCGACCGCCGCCTCGGAGTAGTACGCGCCCCCGCGGTGGCTCAGCAGCTCCGGCTTGGTGTCCAGGGCCGGGTCGGCGTACAGCTCGAGGAGCTCGCGCTCGATCCTGGCGACCTCCTCTGCCCGCGTGGGCCGGCCCCGCTCGTCCGCCACGGCGGCGTCATGCTCGTAGAAGTAGTGCAGGTAGTACGACGGCACAGCACCAAGATCATCCATAACGGACGCCGGAAGGCCGGTATGCATCGCTATCTCCTGGCCGTGTGCCTCGAGAAGACCCGGCAGGGCGTCGGTCCCGTCGACGAAGGCGGCGCGCTCCCAGGTGAGGTGATTGAGCCCGACGTGGTCCAGCGCCACGCGCTCGGGCGGCAAACCGAGCAGCTGCGCGAAATGCCGCTGGAACCCGATCGCGACGTTGCAGAGCCCGACCGCGCGGTGGCCTGCGTCGAGCAGCGCCCGGGTGACGATGCCCACCGGGTTGGTGAAGTCGATGATCCAGGCGTCGGCGGCGGACCGCAGGCGGGCGCGCTCTGCTATGTCCAGCACCACGGGCACCGTGCGCAGCGCCTTGGCCAGCCCGCCGGCCCCGGTGGTCTCCTGCCCGATGCAGTCGTACTCCAGCGGCCAGGTCTCGTCACGCTGGCGCGCCGCCTGGCCGCCGACCCGCAGCTGCAGCAGGACGGCGCCCGCACCGTCCAGGCCGTCGTCCAGGCTGCCGGTCCAGCGCAGCCGCGCCGGGTGGCCGTAGCGGCGCATGATCCTGGCCGAGACCGGGCCGACGACGTCGAGGCGCGCCTGGTCCGGGTCGACCAGGACCAGCTCACTGACCTTGACCTCGTCAGCGAGCCTGGCCACGCCGTCGACCAGCTCCGGGGTGTAGGTGGACCCGCCACCGACCACGGCCAGCTTCATCAGAACGCTCTCACTTCCTGGCCGCTGCGGGCCACATGACAGGCGGCGTCGTGCTGCGGTGCGAGCTCGGTGAGCTCCGGCGTCACGTGGTGGCACTCGTCGATCGCCAGCGGGCAGCGCCACCGGAACCGGCAGCCTGGCGCCGGGTCGATGACCCGCGGCGGCTCGCCGCGGTCGGTCTCCGCCCCGACGGAGAGCTCCGCGCGCGGGTCGGGCACCGCCGACAGCAGCAGCTGGGTGTAAGGATGCCGCGGGCTGGACAGCAGCTCCTCGGTCGGGCCCTGCTCGGCGACCCGGCCCGCGTACATGATGATCAGCCGGTCGGCGACGTAGCGGGCGCTGGCGAGGTCATGGGTGATGTAGAGGATCGACACGCCCTGCTCGTCGCGCAGTTGTGCCATCAGGTTGAGCAACCCGATCCTGATCGAGACGTCAAGCATGGAGACCGGCTCGTCGGCTAGGATCAGCTTCGGCCGCAGCGCCAGGGCCTGGGCGAATCCGACCCGCTGCCGCTGACCGCCGCTCAGCTCGTGCGGGAAGCGCTGCAGCACCTCGGCGGCCGGCGTGAGCCCCACCGCCTCGAAGACGCGCTCGGCCTCCGCGCGGCGCTGCGCCGCGGACAGGTCCCTGCGGTGCAGCCTGAGGCCGCGCACGACGCCGTGTGACACCCGGAACACCGGGTTGATCGAGGCGAACGGGTCCTGGAAGACCATCGGCACGTCGCCCCGGTAGCGGAGCACCTCACGGCGGGACCGGATGGATGACAGCGGCCTGCCCTGGAAGTAGATCTCGCCGCTGGTCGGCTGGTAGAGCTTGGCGAGCAGGCGGGCGATCGTGCTCTTGCCGCTGCCGCTCTCCCCGGCCAGCGCGACGATCTGCCGCTCGCCGACGGAGATGCTGACCTCGTCGACCGCGTGCAGCATGTGCCGCGACACCGCGCTGCCGATGCGGAAGTGCCTGGTCAGCGCCTCGGTCCGCAACAGAGGCGCGGCGGCGTCGGCCGGGGACGCCGTCGCGTCCCGCAGATCAGCGTCAGTCATGCTCGGCACCGCCATCGGCGTGCAGGAAGCAGCGGACCAGCGTGTCGTTCACGTGGTACAGCTCGGGGGCCTCCTCCCGGCATCGGGCCATCACCTTGGGGCAGCGCGGCGCGAACCGGCAGCCCGGCGGGAGGCTGGCGAGGTTCGGCGGGCTACCGGGGATGCCGGTCAGCGGCACCCTCGGCCCCCGGATCGAGGGGAAGGCCTCGGTGAGGCCGATCGTGTAGGGGTGCAGCGAGTTGTCGAAGACCTCGCGCGTGGCACCCAGCTCGGCGACCTGGCCCGCGTACATCACCATCAGCCGGTCGGAGAAGTGGCTGACCAGTGACATGTCGTGGGTCACGAAGATCACGGCGAAGCCCAGCTGCTCCTGCAGCTCCTTGATCTGTACCATCAGCGAGCGCTGCGCGACCACGTCCAGCGCGGACGTCGGCTCGTCCATGATCACAAGCTCCGGGGTGAGCAGCATCGCCATCGCGATCATGGAACGCTGGCGCATGCCGCCGGACAGCTGATGGGGGTAGCTGTTCAGGTGCACCGGGTCGATGCCCACCATCCGCAGCACCTCGGCCGACCGGTCGGCGATCTGCTCCTTCGAGGTCACGCCGTGCGCGCGCATGGCGTCCGTGAACTGCGCCCCGATCGACTTCACCGGGTTGAGCGCGTTCATCGCGCTCTGCATGACCACGGACAGGTCCTTCCAGCGGACCGCGGCCAACTGCTTCTCGGTGAGCCCCACCATGGCCTGACCCTTGAAGATCACGCTGCCGCCGGTGATGGCCGCCGGCGGGACCAGGAGCTGGGCGACGGCGAACAGCAGCGTGGTCTTGCCGCACCCGGACTCGCCGACGATGCCGATGAACTCGCCCGGGTCCAGGTCGAAGCTGACGTCGTCCACCGCGTGCACGGTCCCGCGCTCCATGGCGTACTCGACCGACAGGTCGCGGACGCTCAGCACCGAGCCCCCCGTGTAGCCTGGCACGGCCTTCCCGGCGGGCTGGTTGGCTAGTACGTCGTTACCCGGGGCGCTTGACACGCTTCCCCCGCATGCTCCGGACCGGCCGCAGGGCCGGGTTCCCGATCTCGTCGAACGCGTAGTTGAGCAGGGCGAACGCCGCGCCCAGGGCGACGATGCACAGGCCGGGCACGATGATCCACAAGACCTGGCCGGTCTGGAACGCCTCGTTGTTCTCGGCCCAGTACAGCATCGTGCCCCAGCTGGTCACGTAAGGGTCGCCGAGCCCGATGAACTGGAGGCTGGACGAGAACAGCACGGCGTACAGCGCGTTGGTCAGGAAGCTGGCCACGAGCAGCGACGTCATCGTGGGGATGATCTCGACCACGATGATGTACAGCGACCGCTCGCCCCGGACGCGGGCCGCCTGGAGGAAGTCGCGGCTCCTGAGCGACAGCGCCTGGGCGCGAAGCTGACGGGCGGTGTAGGACCAGGAGATCAGCGTGATCACCGCGATCATCACGCCGGTGCCCGCGCCGTGCAGATAGCTGCCGATGACGATCAGCAGCGGGAACGCCGGGATGACCAGCAGCACGTCGGTGATCAGGCTGAGCACGTTGTCCCAGACGCCGCCGAGGTAGGCGGCGGCCACGCCGATCAGCGTCGCGATGAGGGTGGCGCCGAGCCCGGCCCCGAACGCGATCAGCAGCACCGGCCTGGTACCCCACACCACCTGCGCGAACATGTCCTGGCCGAACGCGGTGGTGCCCAGCAGGTGCCGCAGGGACGGGCCGAGGCTCCGCCCGTAGATCTCGGCCTCCGGGTCGTCGTGCGCGATCAGTCCAGGGAACGCCGCGACCAGGCAGAAGAGCAGCAGCAGCAGCGCGCCGGCGGTGGCCTTCCGGTTGGACGTCAGGGCGCGGGTCATGCGCCGGAACGCCCGGGCGCCGGTTATCCCGCCAGCTGGCGGCAGCCCGCCGGCGGGCGCCAGGTTGGCGTCTGGCAGGCCGGCCGCGCCGAGTGCGGTCATGACTACCTCGCCCCCCTGGTTCTCGGGTCGAGTATGGCGGTGGCCACGTCCGAGATCAGGATCGCGACCAGCACGGTCACCGTGATGAGCAGGAACAGCGCTTGCATGAGCGGATAATCGGTGTTGTTGACGGCCTGCAGCAGCAGGTAGCCGACGCCCTGGTAGTTGTAGATCTCCTCGATGATGATCGCGCCGCCCACGACGAAGCCCAGCGACATCGCGAAGCCCGTGAGGTTCGGCAGGATCGCGTTCCGCGCCGCGTAGTCGAGCATGATGCGGCGCCCGGGCAGACCCTTGGCCCGGGCCATCCGCACGTAGTCCTCGGCCAGCGTGGTGATCATGGTGTTGCGCATGGTCAGGATCCAGGTGCCGATCGTGGTGATCAGCAGCGTGAACGCGGGGAGGATCGCATGCTCCAGGACGTTGCCGATGAACGACGGGCTGAGCGCGGGCGTCAGCGTGATGTCGTAACTGCCGAGGTACGGCAGCCAGCGCAGGTTCACGCCGAACACCAGGATCAGGATGAGGCCGAGCCAGAAGTACGGGACCACCGTCATGATCACGAATACCGGCGGCATGACGCTGTCCAGGCGGCCGCCGCGCCGCCAGGCGCCCACGATCCCGATTCCGGTGCCCAGCAAGAAGGCCAGGACCGTGGTGAGCCCGACGAGGCCGAGCGTCCACGGGATCGCGTCGAGCACGATGCGCCCGATCGACACCCCGGGCTGGGTGGTCAGCGAGCTTCCGAACTTGAGCGTGAACACATTGCCGAGGTAGCTGAAGTACTCCGACACGATGTTCTGGTGCCCGATCCCGAACTGCGCCTCCATCACCTTGAGCGCGTCGGGGCTGAGCGCGCCCCGGTGGTTGCCGATCGCGGCCAGGGCCGGGTTGCCCGGCATCAGGCGCGGCAGGAAGAAGTTGAGCGTGAGCGCCGCCCACAGGGTCAGCACGAAGAAGCCCAGGCGGCGCAGCACGAACCTCATGGGTGCCTCCACCTCGTGGTAGCGACGCTGACCAGTTCCGTTCCTCCCTAACGCTCGCCCATCGGGTGGCGCCCGGGCAAGGGCCGGCGCGGCTCCCGGCCGGCCCGCTCGCTCGGGCCGGCCGGGAACCGCCGCTCCTGCTACTTCGCCGGCGTGAGGTGCAGCATGAGCTGGCCCCAGTCGGGGTAGTTGTACGCGGCCGGCTGCGCGTACGGGTTGCCCGGAGTGGGCCAGCCGGAGAAGCTGCCCGTGTCGTACTGGAACCAGTCGACCTGCTCGGTGACCGGGATCACCGGGACGTCGGTCAGCATCACCTTCTGCAGCTGGTCGACGATCGAGTGCTGCGTCGCGGCGCTGGTGGTGGTCGCGTACTGGTTGATCAGCGCGTCGACGGCCGGGTTGCTGTACCGCTCGAAGTTCGAGCCCGCGGCGGTGCCGATCGGCGCCGAGTTGGCCGAGTACAGCCACTGCCGCAGCTCGTAGTACGGAGACGGCCCGCCGGTCTCCGCGTAGTAGCCGAGATCGAACTTGCCGGTGTAAATGTCCGACTGCCAGGTGGAGTAGGCCACGTTCTCCGGATTGAGCTGGATCCCTATCGCCTTGAGGCTCTGCTGGATGGTCTGCATCGCGGCCACCCAGTCGGAGAACCCGCCGTTGTTGACGACGTTGAAGGACAGTGGCTTGCCGGACGGGCTCTGGAAGATGCCGTTCGAGCCCTTCTTGAAGCCCGCGTGCTCCAGGATCGAGATCGCCTTCTGCGGGTCGTAGGCGTAGTTGTTGCCGAACGCGGCCGCCTGCGAGGTGTTCTCCCACGAAGAGAACGTCGGGGTGACGATCCCGGACTGGTTGGAGGCCGGCTCGTAGCCGTACTCGCCGATCGTGGAGGCTTTCTGCCGGTCGATCCCGTAGGCGATGGCCTGCCGTACCGCCAGGTTCTTCAGCAGGGGGTTGGTCAGGTTGACGAACAGGCTGACGTTCGCCACCGGCGGGAACCAGTAGTGGTAGTTCGGGTTCCGGTTGAGGTAGAACTTCTGGATGCTCGGGATGAACTGGCTGCCCCACTGTGCCTGGCCGTTGGCCAGGTAGGTGTTGGCGGTGTCGTTGGTCAGGAACGCCGGGTAGTTGACCGTGCCGACCTTGGGCAGGCCGGGCTGCCAGTAATGCGTGTTGGCGACGTACTTGATGTTCTGCGGCGTGCAGTTGCCCACCTTGAAGGCGCCGGTGCCGACCGGGTTCTTGTCCGGGTAGTTCACCGGGTTGGCGACCTTGGACCAGACGGACTGGTCGACGATCCCGATCTGGTCGGCGATGTAGTAGAAGTACGGCACGGCCGCGGTCTTGAACGTCATCACGACCTGGTCGGACCCCTTCTGGGTAACGCCCGACAGCACCGACCAGACGGAGTTGATGTCCAGGGTCTTGAACCGCTTCAGCATGTTGAAGGTGAAGACCACGTCGGCGGCGGTCATCGGGTTGCCGTTGGAGAACTTGACCCCGTTACGGATCGTGAACGTGAGGGTCGTGTTGCCGCTGCCCCAGGTCCAGCTCGTGGCCAGCCAGGGCGTCGCCTGGGCGTTCTGCAGCGCGTTGACGAACACCAGCGGCTCGTACACATTGCCGAGCGAGAAGCTGATGTAGGACAGGTTGAACGGGTTGAAGTCGCAGGTCCAGGTCCCGCCACTCTCGTTGTCGATGGTGAGCACGCCGCTCGGCGCCGACGAGGTGCCGGTGCTGCCCGACGATGACGGTGAGCTGCTTCCGCAGGCGGCCGCCAGCACGCCTGCCGCCATGAGGACCCCGATTGTCTTAAGGCGTCTCATTGCTTCGCCTCCGAGGAGTGTTCTGTGCGCCGGCCGGTTCCCGGCCGGCGAGATGCGCAGGGAGCGGTGGATGGTTGGCCGACGGATCCCCTCGGCCGGATGGCACCCAGATGTCGTGTGTCATGACAGTGTGCCGGTGTTGACTGTATTTCCTGGAGCGCGCGCGTCGGCTCCGCCGCCGCGCGGCCGCTCGGTGTCCTGATGCATGGTGTCGTCGCTGGCCGCGCCCGTGCTGACCGCGTGGTCCGGCTCGGCCCAGCCCTGTGCCGCGTCCACGGCCATCGCGATCGCCCCGAGCAGCGGCGCGTCGTACGGGAAGTGCGCGACCACGAGCTCGGGCGGGAACGGGGTCCCGGAATACAGCGCCCGCTGCAGCGGCGGCCTGATCCGCGTCCAGGACCGGACGATGCCGCCGCCGACTGCGATCCGTGCCGGGTTGACCAGGATCGCCAGGTTCACCAGGTGATAGGCGAGCTCGTCCACGAAATCATCGATCAGCGTGTCGAGCTCGCTGTCCGCCGCGCCTCCGGCGAACACGTCCGCGGCCGTGAGCTGCCTGCCGCCCTCGCCCCCTTCGTTGCCCGCCGCACGCTCCGCCAGCCCCTGGCCGCTGACCATGTGCTCGAGCAGCGAGCGCTGGTCAAGCGCCAGGCCCACGTCCTCCACCGAGCGCAGGTTGTAGCCGATCTCGCCGGCCGCGCCGTTGACCCCGTTCACGACCTGGCCGCCGACCACGATCGCGGCGGCCAGCCCGGTGCCCAGGTTCAGGTAGACGGCAGGGTCGCAGCCGGCCAGCGCGCCCCAGCGGACCTCGGCGTGGGCCGCCGCCTTGGCGTCGTTAGTCATCCGGATCTGCGCTCCGGCGAACGCGGACCGCAGTTCGCGGCCCATGGCCAGCTGGTCCCAGCCGTCGATGGCCGGCGCGAGCTCGACCCGGTCCTCGAACGGGATCCCGAACGTGGATACGCCGACGGACACCAGCTGACTGTCCGGCGCCGTCAGGCCCAGCAGGTCGCGGCAGACGCCGATTCCGCGGCCGAAGCTGGCCTGCGCCCCGAGCTCGCCGCCGTTGTCGACCGTGGTCGACGCGAGCTGGTTCCCGGCCAGGTCACATACGGCGGCAGCGATCTTCGTGCCGCCGAAGTCGAGCCCGACCACGACCGGGGGGGCTGCCACCATGAACCGCCAGTCCGCCGAGGCGCCACGCAGGCGCACCTGCCGTAAGATAGTTAGGACAGTATCCTAACTATTCTGGGAGTCACAGGCCCGTGGCCGAACTGTGACCGCGGGTTGGCCAGGATGGGCCCTGTTGACTCGACGGTCGCGACCCGGCCGGGCAGGCTTACAGAGGCCCGCTCACGCGGGCAGGCAGTGCGGGAGGGCGTCTGGCTTGGACATGATCTCGTTCGGCTCGGTCTTCCTCGAGCTGGTCTTCGGGCAGGTGCCCAAGCTGCCTTCGCCCGGCGAGGAGGTGTACACCGAGGAGTTCGCCGTCTCCTGTGGCGGGGCGGTCAGCAGCGCCAGCGCGGCCGCGGCCGCGGGCGCGCGGGCTGGGTTGTGCACGGTTCTCGGCGACGATCTCGGCTCGCGCGTCGTGACCGAGTTCTGCTCCCGCCGGGGGGTGGACGTGTCCCCGTCGCTGCGGGTGCGCCACCGGTCGGCCGGGATCACGGTGGTGCTGAACTTCGACGGTGACCGGGCCTTTGTCACGAACGTCCCCGCGCAGGCCCGGCGCGGCCGGGCGGAGATCGACCGCTGGCGCGGCGTGCTGCGCAGCACCCGGCCCCGGTGGTGCTACCTGCACGCGGGCCACGGCGTGCCCGACTTCCTGCGTGAGGCCCGCGAGCTGGGCAGCAAGATCGCCCTGGATGTCTCGCTGGGTGACGAGCGGCACCGCGACGTGGTCATCGACTGCATCCGGCTGGCCGACGTGTTCGTCCCCAACGAGGCCGAGTTGCAGCGGCTGACCGGCACGGACAGCACGGGGCCCGCCGTCTCGGCCGCGGCGGCATGGGGTACGCCGCTGGTGGTCAAGCGCGGCGCGGCCGGCGCCCTGGTCATCAGCCCCGACGGGATCACCGAGGTCGCCGAGGGCGTCCGGCCGGTCAGGGTCCGCGACCTGACCGGGGCGGGCGACGCGTTCGCCGGGGCGATGATCGCCGCGCTGCTGCGCGGGTCCTCGCTCACCGACGCCGTGGTGGCGGCCAACGCCGCCGGCTCCGAGGCCGTGGCCCGGCTCGGCGCCGTCGGCGAGGTCGAGGTCGCTGGCATCAGCACGGCCGGCCAGACCCTCGGCGCGAAGTTCATCGACCGGATGGCCGCACAGGCGGCGAGGAACGCGGAGATGGGGCCCGACCTGTGAAGCTTGCGATTCTCGGCGGGGGCGGGGTCCGGATGCCCGCGTTCGTCCGCGCGGTGCTGGCCAGCCGGCCCGAGACGTTCAGAGAAATTTGTCTCTTCGAGCCCGACGCCGAGCGTCGGCAGACGATCTGCAGGCTGGCGGCGGAGATCGCGGTGGCATTGGGCCACCCCGACGTCATAAGCGTCACGCCCGACGCCGCTGAGGCGTTCACCGGCGCGGACTACGTGTTCTCCGCGATCCGCGTCGGCGGTGACCAGGGGCGGGTGATCGACGAGGAGGTCGCGCTGCGGCGCGGCATCGTGGGACAGGAGACGACCGGGCCGGGCGGCTGCGCGATGGCGCTGCGCACGATCCCGGTCGTGCTCTCCTACTGCGATCTGCTCAGCCGCTGCTCCCCGGGCGCGGTCCTGATCAACTTCACCAACCCGGCCGGCCTGATCACGCAGGCCATCTCCGCGCAGGGGAAGGTCCGCGCGGTCGGGGTCTGCGACACTCCCGGCGGCACGGTGCAGCACCTGGGCGCGTTCCTGGGTGCCGCCGAGAGCGGCGTCTCCGCCTCGTACGGCGGGCTGAACCATCTCGGCTGGGTCTGCTCGCTCCGGGTCGGCGGCCAGGAGCGGATGGGCGAGCTGCTGGCCAGGTTCGAGGAGCTGCAGGCCTTCGATCACCGGTTCGCGGCCTTCGACCCCGCGATGGTGCGCCGGGTGGGCGCGATACCCACCGAGTACGTGTACTACTTCTACGACGCGAGGCGTTACCTCGACGGGGTGGCCCGGGCCGGCGCCAGCCGCGGCCAGGACGTGCTGCGCCTGAACGGCGAGCTGCTAGCCGGGCTGGCCAAGGCCTTCGCCGACGGCGGCGTCGATGATGCGTGGCGGGCCTACGACACGTTGCTGGGCGTGCGCCGCGACACCTACATGCGGACCGACATGGGAGGCGACAGCGGGCAGGGGGAGGCACGCGCGCGGCGGGCCGCGCAGCCCGCGCCGCGCCTGGCCGCGGCCCCGGTGGGCGGGTACGAGGGGCTGGCGCTGCGGGTCATCGACGGCCTGTCCGGACTGGGGGCGCGAGAGCTGATCGTCAACGTCCGGAATAGTGCTGGCCTCGGGGGGGCGACCCCCCCAGACCCCCCCGCGTCCCGGCCGGGCCCGGCTGCGCCGCCGCACACCGTCCGTGCCATCGATAGCGCCGCCGCGGGCGCGCAACCCGCCAAGGCCCCGCCGCTCGCACTCAGCTTCCTTGACCCGGACGATGTTGTGGAGGTGCCGGCGCGGGTCGCGGCCGACGGGGTGTCGCCGCTGGCGGTGGCGGGGCTGCCGAGGTCGGGCCGGGCGCTGATCGAACAGGTCAAGGAGTACGAAAGGGG
Source organism: Streptosporangiaceae bacterium (assembly GCA_035934395.1). Classification (GTDB taxonomy): domain Bacteria; phylum Actinomycetota; class Actinomycetes; order Streptosporangiales; family Streptosporangiaceae; genus JASHPR01. The sequence goes on along the minus strand of DASYXX010000388.1, from coordinate 8,658 downwards.
CGTGGTCCAGGCCGCGATGACCGGTGACGCCGGCCTGGCCGGCGTGGCGCTGTCCCTGCACCCGCTGGTACCGGGCATTACGGCCGCCCGGGAGCTGATCGCCGAGTACCGGGCGGCCCATGGCCCGCACCTTGCCCATCTGCGATAGGCCGAATACGCTCCGGCGTCCTGCGTGGTTATGACAGTAACCTAACTATCGGACATTGGATCGGTACCACATAATGGCTGGCGCTCGTCGTGCGGCCGCCCGATGATGACGGAGGAGGTGGCGGTGACCAGCAGCTCACCTGGTGCCGCCGGCGTCGCCGGGCCCTACAGCACCGAGCCCGCCGAAGCCGAGTTCCCCAGCGTCTCGGCCCAGGCCGCCCAGGTCAACGGCCAGGCGGCCCGGCCGCAGCTCATCCGGGCGCTCAACGAGCAGCTGCTGCTCGGCCACATCCGCCAGGTCGGGCCCTGCTCGCGGGCCGACCTCGCCCGCATCTCCGGGCTTTCCAAGCCCACGGTCTCCCAGGCGCTGGCCAACGTGGAGCGCTCCGGGCTGGTCAGGATCGCCGGGCAGCGCACCGGCGTGCCCGGGCGCTCTGCCCTGCTCTACGAGATCAGGCCGGACGCGGGGTTCGTGCTCGGGCTCGACATCGGGCAGAACTACCTGCGCGGCGCGCTCGCCGACCTGACCGGCGAGGTCCGCGCCAAGCACTCGGCCAAGACCAGGGCGTCGAGCGTGCGCGGCCGGGTGACCGAGCTGATCGGCCTGGCCGACTCGCTGTGCGCCGACGCCGGGGTGGCCAGGAGCGCCATCACCCAGACCGTGATCGGCAGCCCGGGTGTCTACGACCCGCGGCGCGGCGCCATGGCGCTGACCGGGGGACTGGCGGGCCTGCTGAGCCGCCCGGCGGTCCTGGCCGGGCTGCGGGAGGCGTTCGGCCCGGACCTGGTCCTGGAGAACGACGTGGACGCCGCCGCCCTGGCCGAGCAGGCGCGCGGGCACGGCCGGGAGTTCTCGAGCTTCGCGTTCGTCTGGATCGGCACCGGCATCGGGCTGGGCCTGGTCCTCGACGGCAAGCTGCACCGCGGAGCGCACGGCGTGGCCGGCGAGATCGCGTACATGCCGATCTCGGAGCCGCAGGGCGCGGACGAGCAGGACGCGCGCCGCAGGGGCACGCTCGAGGCCGCGGGCTCCGCGCCCGCGGTGGTCCGCGCCGCGCGGCGGGCGGGCATGCGCGGTCCGGTCTCCGCGCTGCGCGTCTTCGAGGCCGCGGCCCGGGGTGACGAGCGGGCCGCGGCGGTCGTCGCGGCCGAGGCGCGCCTGGTGGCCAAGGCGATCAGCGCGGTGGTGACCGTGGTCGACCCGGCGCTTGTCGTGCTCGGCGGCGGCATCGGGCAGGCGCCCGGCTTCGCGGCCGCGGTGACCGCCGAGCTGCGCGGCCTGGCCCCCGTGCTGCCCGAGGTGCGCGTCAGCGCCCTGGGCACCGACGCGGTCATCGACGGCTGCCTGGCCTCAGGCGCCGAGCTGGCGTGGACGCGCCTGATCCGGCTTACTGCCGAGGCTGGCTGAACCAGGGAGCCGACTCGTTCCGCCAGAACATGATCACCGCGCCGAGTCCCGCCAGCCATACCAGCAGGTTGAATATCAGGCCGAGGCTCGCGTGCGGGCTTCGCAGGCTGAGCAGGAGGAACAGGGAACTCAGGCCGAAGAACACCGTTCCGGTGATCCGGGCGTAGTTGCGGCCGGCCGCGCTCGCCCGGGCCATCCACAGCCACAGGCCGATCGAGACCAGCCCGACCAGCACGCCGATGACGACGCTCGCCACCTCGAGCGAGTGCACCTGACTCGGCGTGTAACGCGGGTACGCGTTGTGGATGGCGGTCTTTACGCTGCCGATCGTGGCCAGGCCCACGATGAGCTCGACGGTGCTCAGGGCGGCGCCCGCGTACATGAGCCTGACCGCGGTCAGCACCGAGTTGGGCATGGGCGGCCGCTGCGGCGCGGGTGCCTGCCCCGGTGACGGGTAGGGCTGGTACATCGGTGCTCCTTAGCGCGGTTGCCAACCAGTGTGACAGCTGCCCGCTCCCAATGTACGCGGCACCGGAAGGTAACGGGCCGGTCGCAGCTTGCTCAAAAGCTGCGACGTAAGCGGACTTGCCCGGCATGGCCATGGGAGTTACCGGGCACGGGTAGGATCACCCGAGCCAGGTGTGGCGGTACACCCGGGTGGTGAGGAACACGCCAGGCACATCGCGCTCGGGCCTGGGCTGACGGCTGACGCTAACAGCCGCAGCTCTGGATTGGCTCACGCGCAGCTGATGGTTTGTGGTTTCATGGCCGGATTCCTGCGACGTTCGCGGCTGAGAGGTTGAGGCGAGTGGAAGCAGCGCGTTCCGAGGACGCGACGAAGTACGACGTGGATCAGATCCGCGGTGACCGGCAAATCCAGTGCGACGTCCTCGTGGCGCTGGCCGAGTGCCGGAATCACAGGAAGTGGTTCGCGGGTTTCGCCGATCCGTACCTCGGCGAGCACCCGATCGAGATCGGCAGCGGGCTCGGTGACTACGCGCTCCAGTGGATCCCGAGGGTCGACAAGTACACGGCGACCGAGGCGGACCCGGCCCTGTTCACGGAGCTCAAGAAGCACATGGCCGCGTACCCCAGCGTCACGGTGCGCCAGCTGCTGCTGCCGACCGAGGAACGCGACGACCACTCGTGCCTCGTCTGCTACAACGTGCTCGAGCACATCGACGACCACGTCGGTGCGCTGCAGAGCATGGCCAGGCTGGTCCGGCCCGAGGGCTACATCGTCCTGGTGTGCCCGGCGTTCCCGTTCGCGATGAGCCCGGTTGACGTCGCCACCGGTCACGTGCGCCGCTACACCAAGCGCTCGATGCGCAAGGCGCTGACCGACGCCGGGCTCGAGGTCGTGAACGTCCGTTACGCGAACTCACTGGGCCTGATCTGCTACTACGCGTTCACCAGCCTGCTGCGGAAGCAGCCGTCCACGGGCGGCACCATGTCGTTCTACGACCGGCTGGTCGTGCCGGCGGTGCGGCTGCTCGAGCGCCTCATCGGCGACCGCCCTCCGTTCGGGCAGTCGGTGGTGGCGGTCGCACGGGTCAAGGAGCCGGGCGACCAGGCCGAGTAGGCCTGCGTCCGCCAGGCCTGCACCTTGTTCGTGCAGGCTGTATTTTCCACCCCGCACCTGTTCCCGCAGGCCCTATCTCCAGCCCGGACGGTACACCGAGACCTGGTCGGCCTGGTAGTCGGGCACGAAGCCGGTGTCGACGAGATACTGGGTGACCTGCTGGCTCGCGCCCCAGTCCAGCACCCAGCCGATGTTCATGCCGCGGACATCGCGGCGCGCCGCGGCGAGTGAGGCCGCGGGCAGGAGATCCCCGTTCTGGACGGCCACCAGGTCGACGTAGAACGGGTGCTTCTTGAACCACCGGGTGGTCGTTCGCGGCACCCACGAGGTGTAGGAGATCGCCCGCGGGTGACCGTCGGCGGTGGCCAGCAGGAACGCCGGCTTGGCGATCGACGATCCGTACAGCGGGAGCCCGCCGCGGAGGCCGAAGGGGACGTCCAGGACTATCGAGCCGGAGTGGTCGGCGGCGATCGGCCGGTCCAGGGCCTGCAGCGCGCTGGCGGTCGGCATCATCCCGCGGACCCCGGGGTTCCCGGTCCAGCCCAGCTCCAGGGCGGCCAGCGCGGCCGCCACGGCGAGCAGCGGCCGGGAGTGCCGGCTGAGCCAGTCCACCGCGCTGCCGGCCAGCGCCGTTGCACCGACCAGGCCGAGCAGCGCCAGCCGGTCGGCCTCGCGCAGCGCGGACAGGCCCGGCACGTGCACCAGCCAGGTGTACGGCATGAGCAGGGATACCCGCGCGCCGTTCCAGGTCACCGCCAGCGGCACGTGCGCCCGGTTCCCGATCACCAGCGTGGACCCGAGCGCCAGCGCCGCCCCGCCCAGCCAGAGCAGGCCAAGCTGGCGGAAACCGCGGCGCCGCCAGGAAACGACCAGGCCGAACAGCGCCAGGACGCTGAGCACCAGCCCGTAGGTGGCCACCGCCTCTGCGGAGACGCGGTACTGGTAGAGCGACGCGACCGCGTGCAGCCCGACGTGGTCGAGCTGCGGTGAGGGCGAGAACACGCCGGGAAGCGCCGCGCCGTAGGTTCCGTAGTCGCTCGCGAGCTTGGCCGCGCTGACGCTCGCGCCCCCGCCGGCCGCCTGCTGGATCATGGCGGCCAGCTGCGGGCTGGCCACCACGAGCGCGACGACCGCGCCGGCGGCCAGCGCGCCCAGCGCGCCGCGGTTCCGGACCAGCCAGGGCAGCAGCGCCGCCGCGGCCAGCAGCACCGCCATCACCGCCGACTCCTGGTTGACCAGCACGCTCCCGCCGAGCACCAGGCCCAGGATCACGCCCCGGCGCAGCCCGGGCGACCGCCGCAGCCGCACCGCGGCCTCCAGGGTCATCGGCAGGAACAGCGTGCCGAGCGCGATGTTCAGGTGATACCAGTCCTGCCAGGCCAGCATCGAGGACAGGCCGAACAGCGCCCCGGCGGCGATCGCGCCGGGGGCGGCCAGCCACAGCCGGGCGGCCCGGTACATCACGTAGCAGGCCAGGCCCGGCAGCACGATGGTCAGCAGGCAGTACGTGACGGTCGGGCCGAAGGCCAGCGTGACCGGGGTCATGATCAGCCCGGCCAGCGGCATCGTGGTGTCGAAGCCGAGCTGGATGCCGACCGGGGCGGCCATGTAATGCGTGAAGAACGGGTTGCCCAGGTGGGTGACCTGGTGCGCGGTCCACCACAGGTCCCACACGTAACCGGATATGTCCCGAACGGCCGGCAGCTGGTGCCCCGTCAGGTACGTGGCACTGGGCCAGGTCGCGCCGATCCCGGCGGCCACGTACACCACGAGCAGCAGCAGGTGCCTGGCCGCGACGGACCGCCATCCCCGCTGTCCGGACGGCTGCGGGTCCGTGGCCCCGGTGGCCGTGCTCTCGTTGGCCGCGGCAGACTCCCCGGCCGGCGGCGCCCCGGCGGTGCGGGCCCCCGTGGTTTGCGGCCCCGTGGTTTGCGGCCCCGTGGTCTGCGGCGCCCCCGGGGTTTGCGGTACTGCGGTCTCCGCGCCCGGGCCGCGGCCCGGCCAGTTCGCTGGCTCGCTCCTGTCCACAGTTCCCCAGTGTCTGCAGTTCGCCCGGCGCGGCTGGTCCCAGGTCCGGGCCGCTGAGGCTGGTCACCGTAGGTAAAGGCCCCGCCGCACCGGTTAGAGTTCCTGAGGTGGCACTCGGGGAGGACACCAGCCTACGCTTGCCGTCGGCTCGGATGATCCGCTGGGAGCTTTTCGCCGTCTTTGCGATATCGCTCGGGGCGAGCGGGGTGAACGCGCTGCTCGACCTGGTCGGGAAGCTGCTGGCTCGGGGGTCCCTGAGCAGCCAGCAGGCCCTCCTGGTCGGGTCGCTGAACCCCAACCCGTGGCTCGACCTCGTGCTGCAGCTGGCCGGCATCGCCGAGGCGCTCACCCCGGTCGTGCTGGTGTTCTACCTGCTGGCCAGGTCCGGGGAGGGACCGGCGGACATGGGCCTGGACGCGAGCGAGCCGAGCACTGACCTGGCCCGCGGCACGGTGCTGGCCGCGGTCGTGGGCGGTGCGGGCCTGGGCCTGTACCTGGCGGCGTTCCATCTTGGGATCAGCGCGACCGTCGTTCCTGAGTCGCTGCCGGCGGTCTGGTGGCGGATACCGGTCCTGATCCTGTCCGCGGCGCACGACGGGATCCTCGAGGAGATCCTGGTCGTCGGTTACCTGCTGCGCAGGCTGGACCAGCTCGGCTGGACACCGTGGAAGGCGCTCGCGTTCAGCGCGATCCTGCGCGGCTCCTACCACCTCTACCAGGGTTTCGGCGCGTTCCTCGGGAACGCGGCGATGGGCGTGATCTTCGGCTTCCTCTACCGTCGGTGGGGCCGGGTCACCCCCCTGATCATCGCCCACACGCTCATGGACGCGGTCACGTTCGTCGGATACGCCACGCTGCACGGCCGGGTGTCCTGGATCCCCTGAGCCGCTGTGGTCAGCGGCCCCGTGGTCAGCGGCCCAGCGCCTCCAGGATCACCGCGCCGGGGAGCCGGCCGAGCGCCTCGCCGGGCAGGGTCAGCTTGGAGCGCCGCACGCCGCTGCCGACGATCACCCGCGAGCTCGCCGCGACCGCCGCGTCCACGAACACCGGCCAGGACGCCGGCACGCCGATCGGCGTGATCCCCCCGTACTCCATCGCGGTCTGCTCGACCGCGACGTCCACGGCGGCGAAGGACGCCTTGCGCACGTCCAGCTGGCGGCGGACCACGCCGTTGACATCGGCCCTGGTCGTGGCCAGCACGACGCAGGCCGCGAACCTGGTCTCGCCGTCGCGCCGCCCGGCCACCACGACGCAGTTGGCGGACTCCCCGAGCGACACGCCGTACCGGTCGCAGAACGCCGCGGTGTCCGCGAGCTCGGGATCGATCTCGGCCACGCCCACCGCGTCGGCGGGCAGCTTGCCGTCGAGCGCCGCGAGGGCCGCGGCCACGGGCGGGGCCAGCAGGTCGGGCCGGTCCAGGGCCGGTACCGCGTCGAGGCGGCCGATGCGCATGCTCACCCGCACGAGTGTAAAGACCCGGCCGCGCCCGTCCGGGCCCGGCTGTGATCGTCGGGTGTAACCGTTGCGGCTGAGTGCTCGATGGCGTTCATGCCGCCACCCTTCCCGGGTGGTTCACGCGCTTCACCGCGACGCGCCGCACGGGAGCGGTCTTACCGTCGCTCTGCGCCTCGGCCCAACTGGCCGGCAAACGCGCCAGGTTCGTCCCGGCGTTCTCATCACGATCACGCATGGCCCCGCAGCCCGGGCAGGTCCAGATCCGGTCGGCGAGGGTCAGCTCCGCGTTCACCTGACCGCAGCGCGAGCAGGTCTTGCTAGACGGGTACCAGCGGTCGGCGATCCACAGACCGCAGCCGTACCACTCGGCCTTGTAGGTCATCTGGCGGCGGAACTCCCCGGCCGCGGCGTCGGCCCAGGCCTTGCGGTGGGAGCGGATGCCGCGGCAAAGCGGGCGGATGGCCAGGTCTTCGATGACCACCGCGCCGTGGGTTTTGGCGAGGCGGGTCGTGGCCTGATGCAGCGCATCTGACCGGATGTTCGCCGCTCGGGCATGTATCCGGGCGAGCTGGCGCCGGGCTTGCCGCCACCGGAGAGAGCCCTCGGTCTTGCGCGACAGCGCCCGATTCGCCTTGCGCAGCTCCGCCAGCGTCTGCCGCAGCGCCCTGGGGTTCGGCACCTTCTCGATCACGCCGCCGTCCGGGGCCATCACGGTCAGCAGGACGTCCCCGATACCGAGATCAATCCCGGCGGTATCGGGCCGCGGCGGCGGCTGCCACGGCGCGCTGATCTCCAGCCGCAGCGACACCAGCCAGTATCCGGCCCGCTCCCGGATCGTCGCCGCCAGCACCCGCCCGGTGCCCCGCCGCACATGCCGCCAGATATTGCGGATGTTCTCCTGGGTCCTGACCTGGCCGGCGCGGGGCAAGACGATGACGCGCGGGCCCTCCACCCGCAGCGCCCCCGTGGTGTAGGTGCACCGCAGCGCATCCTCGGCCTTCTTCCGAAACCGCGGGAAGCCCACCCGCGGCCCGGCCCGCTTCCCGGTCCTGGAGTCCTGCCAGTTCTTCAAGGCGCAGACCGCATCAGCGATCCCGCCCGCGTACGCCTCCTTTGAGCACTCGGCCCACCACGAGCCCGTCACGGCGCCGGTCTGGGGGTCGGTGACCGCGGTGGCCTGCTCCTTGACCTGGTTCCAGCATTTGCGCAAGCTCCACGCCGACCACACCTGCAGGTCATGCTCCCCGGTCTGCCTGCCGTGGTCGAACGCGGCCTTGATCTGCCCGACCGCCCAGTTGCAGGCGAAGCGGCGGGCTCCGCAGTCCCGGCGGAACCGTGTCGCCTGCTCCGGAGTCGGGTCCAGCCGTACGGTCCAGCCCTTGACGATCTTCCCGTCCGGGACCCGGTACCTGCTCACCGGCACCTCACCGCCAGGCCAGTCCAGTGCGGGCGATCAGATTCCGGCAAACCCGTAAGCCAGGATTGCCGGCATCACACCAAGGCCGGACGCTGCTTCGCGGCACACTCGAATTCATGTTCCCATCATCGCAGCAGGGTCCGACATTCCCGACACATAGCAACGGGCACCCGATCACAATGCCGCCTCCGGACCATGCCAGCTTGCACGCGCTTCCGCTGAGGTTCCTGGCCCCGCCCGGCCGCGTCACCGGACCGATGGTCCACCCACCGGCGCAATCCATCAACCGCACAAGGGCGCTTTATCGCGCACTGAGAGACCAGCAGCTGTAACCCCGAACCGTAGCGGTCGCTACTTCGTGGTAACAGACGGCAGATGTGGCTGAGAGCGCCGACGGCACTGGTTGCCGCCGCACGAAAGGATTCGCAGGCTGCTGCCCGCTGGCTCCGGTCGGAGCGGCGCGCAGCGCCGCCGCCGCGCCCTCACCAGGGGACCGAGAGAGGGAGCACCTTGCGCACGCATCGAGCATTAATAACGACCGCGATCGGAGTTCTCGCGATGCTGTCCGCCGCGGCGCCCGCCACGGCGGCGCCTGCCAGCGGAGCCGGCCAGGCCACAGCC
>DASYXX010000371.1:0-2861 GCA_035934395.1 Streptosporangiaceae bacterium | reverse complement strand
TCGGGCTCACCGCCGCGTGGATGCGCTGTGCCTCCTGGACCAGGAACCTGTGCACGGTGAGCCGCATCTCCTCGCGCGACTGCCGCGGTGATCCGCGCCGGCTGCTGTCCCGCAGCGCAGGCACCTCGACGAGGGCCAGCGCGAGCTGCGCGTCCTCGAGCCGGCGGTAGCCGCCGAGCAGGGCGGCGGTGCGCAGCGCCGCGCGGATATCGCTGCCCGTCGGCCGCACCGTGAACACCGGAACGCCCGCGGCGGACAGCTTCTGGGCCACCGACTGCATGCAGGTGAACGCGACCGAGGTCTCGCCCCGCCGCCAGAGCCGCTCGTGGAACGAGGCGATGACCGTCGCGCTGCCCGGGTCCTCTCGCACGTGCACGGCCAGTGCCGGAAGGCCGAGCTCGGCGAAGGCGTCCTCGACGTCCGCGCGGCTCAGGATGTCGACGCTGACGCGGGCGGGGTCGCTGCCGGTCTCCCGGGCGGCGCGCAGCAGCGCGGCGTAGAGCGCGCTGCCGCCGAGGGGCACGTACGTGGCCGGTCCGGTCAGCACGCCCGCCGCGCGGGCGTACTCGTACGGGACCCGGCTGGCGAACAGGCAGACGTCGATGGCGGCGCCGAGCCTGACGACCTGGTCGGGAGCCTCCTGCTCGTCTCGGTAGGCGGCCGCGACCATCCGCCGGGGCAGCCCGGCCTCCGCCGGGGCGACGGGGGCCCCTGCGCCACCCTTGCCGCCGGCGTGCGTGCCGGACAGCATGATCCGTTCCACCAGGTCGTGCGGGCCGACGACCCCGATGATGAGCTCGCCCTGAGCCCGCCTGGGCCCGTTCACCGCGAGCCGGTTCCGGACACGGGCCAGACGCCCGCAGTGCCTGCGGCGCTCGCCCGGAATCCCCCATGGTGCCCTGTGCCTAAGGCCACGTCACATCCCATCTCCGTCGGCTCCCGTGATGTGAGAACGCCTCTCTACTGTTCGTAACTCACGAATCGGAGCACCGGAAGAGCCAATTATTGACGCCCCAGCGCCCGATGGTATGGACCACATGCCGAAGCAACGGAAAAAACGGCCGGTAAAGTCCGCGACAGCCGGGGTGCCTGCGCGGGCCGGCCGCCTGGTCAGCGGCCGGTATCCACCGTAATGTCGGCGCCCAGCGTGGTCAGCCTCCCGGCCATCGAGGCGTGGCCGCGGTCGATCAGGTAGCCCGGCGATACCACGGTCTCGCCTTCGGCGGCCAGGGCGGCCAGGATCAGCGCGACCCCGGTGCGCAGGTCGTGCGCGACCACCTCGGCCCCCTTCAGCAGACACGGCCCGTGAACCAGGGCCGCGTCCCCGGCGACCTCCACTTTCGCGCCCATCTTGTTGAGCTCGCCGACCAGGGTGTACCGCCCGTCGAAAATGGTTTCCCGAATGTAGCTGGTGCCGTCGGCCAGGCTGCTGAGGGCCATGATCGGCGACTGCAGGTCGGTCGCGAACCCGGGGAACGGGCTGGTGATCACGTTGATCGGGCGCAGCGCCCGGCCGCGGCGGACCTGCAGGATGGCGCCGTGGGTCGAGAACTCGACGCCCATCTGCTCCAGCTTCCAGCGCACCACGCCGAAATGATCGAGCGAGGCGCCGACCAGGCTCAGCTCGCCGCCGGTGATCGCCGCCGCTATGGCGAACACGGCAGCATCGATGCGGTCGGCCATCACGGTGTGCTCGACGGCGTTCAGCTCGCGGACGCCCTGGACGGTCACGAAGCCGGTGCCGCCGCCGCTGATGTTGGCGCCCATCTTCGTGAGGAACTCGATGACGTCGAGGACCTCGGGCTCCATGGCCACGTTGTCGATCACGGTAGTGCCCGGCGTCAGCGACGCGGCCATGATCAGGTTCTCGGTTCCGGTGTGCGACGGCGTGTCCAGGTACAGGTGCGCGCCCTTGAGCTTCTGGGCCTTGATGTGGATCATGGTCTCGCGCTCGTCGACCGCGCAGCCGAGCCGGGCGAAGCCCCGGTAGTGGAAGTCCAGGTTGCGGCTGCCGAGGTTGCATCCGCCGATGCCCTCGATGGTCGCCTCGCCCAGGCGGTGCAGCAGCGCGGGCACGAACACCACCGAGGCCCGGAACCTGCGGGCGATCTCGGCGGGCAGCACCGAGCTGGTGAGCTCGGAGGCGTCGACCACCAGGGTCCGCTCGGCCTCGTGGAATTTGACCTGAGCGCCCACGGCCTGCGCCAGCTCGACCGCCCGGCGCACATCCTCGATCACCGGGACGTTCCTGAGCACCGTGCGGCCCTTGTCGGCCAGGAGCGAGGCAGCGATCATCTTCAGGGCCGCGTTCTTGGCGCCTTGCACGAAGACCGTCCCCTGCAGCGGGTAACCGCCGCGTACCCGGTAGCTGCTCTGCGGGCCAGTGGTCATGGTGCTGGAACTCCCGTCCGTCGAGTGAGCGGCACCACCATCCCGGCCCGCCGAATCCAGCGTGGCGGCATGCGGCCAGCCAGACGGCAGGCCGCCCGACAGCAGGGTGCCTGATTCGTGCGACGTCCAGTATTCCACCGCTCTCCAGCCCTCCAGACCATGACGACGATGTTACGTAGAGTATCCACAAGACGACCTGACGTAACGGAAAGGCCCGGCTTCCGGTTCGGTTGGCCGGCTCTTTAACCCCAGGTCAGGCCCGTGATGCTCTCGTAGGCGCGGACATATGTAAGACGCGTTTGCTCGACCACAGGTTGGGGCAGCGGGGGCGGCGGCTCCGGCCCGTCGCGGTCCCAGCCCGCCTCCGGCGAGGTGAGCCAGTCCCGCACATACTGCTTGTCGAGGGACGGCTGGCTCCGGCCGGGGGCCCACTTATCGGCGGGCCAGAACCGGGAGGAATCCGGCGTGAG
>DASYXX010000313.1:0-4662 GCA_035934395.1 Streptosporangiaceae bacterium | reverse complement strand
TATCCGGCTGCGAGGGCCGGCCGGAGGCTGGCCCGAGCAGACGGCTGCGGGTGCGCCGATGACGGCAAGCACCGTGAGGCGGCGACCGGCGTATGCCGCCTGCGAGGGCCGGCCGGAGGCTGGCCCGAGCAGACGGCAGGGGGGCTCCTGGGGGGCGAAGCCCCCCGGTCTGGGGGGTCCGGGGGGTTATCCCCCCGGGTCTAATTGCTGATAATGCTGCTCGGCTTGCGCCACTGGATCGTGGGCAGCATGGCCTCGTAGCGGACCCGGTGCGCGTACCGCTTCGTGATCCCGAACAGCGACTCGATCAGCGTGTCCGACAGCAGGTGCGGCTCGAGTCCCAGCCCGACCAGCCCTGTGTGAACCACGTTGTAGTGGTGGTTCTCCAGCTCGACGCGGGGGTTGTGGACGTGCTCGATCGTCACCGCGTCCGGGCTCGCGCTGGCGATCGTCTCCGCGATCTGCTGCAACGACATGAACTCGGTGATCTGGTTGAACACTCGGAACTCGCCCTGGTCAGCCGGGTTCTCGCAGGCCAGCTGGATGCAGCGGACCGTGTCCCTGATCTCGATGATGCCGCGCGTCTGGCCGCCCTTGCCGTAGATGGTCAGCGGCTTGCCGAGCACCGACTGGATGACGAAGCGGTTCAGCACCGTGCCGAACACGGCGTCGTAGTCGAACCTGGTCGCCAGCCGGTCGTCCTTGGCGGTCTCCGGGGTCTGCTGGCCGTACACGACGCCCTGGTTCAGGTCGGTGGCGCGGATGCCCCAGATCCGGCACGCGAACTCGATGTTGTGGCTGTCGTGCACCTTGGACAGGTGGTAGAACGAGCCGGGTCGCTTGGGGAACAGCACGCGGTCCCTGCGGCCCTTGTGCTCGACGTCGAGCCAGCCCTCCTCGATGTCGATGTTGGGCGTGCCGTACTCGCCCATCGTCCCGAGCTTGACCAGGTGTATGTCCGGGTTGATCTCGGCGATGGCATACAGCACGTTCAGGTTCCCGACCACGTTGTTGGTCTGGGTGTAGACCGCGTGCTGGCGGTCCACCATCGAGTACGGAGCGGCGCGCTGCTCGGCGAAGTGGACGATCGCGTCGGGAGCGAAGTCCCGCACGATGTGGTAGGTGAAGTCCGCATCGCACAGATTGCCCATGTAGAAGCCGATGGCTTTGCCCGTCAGCTCACGCCAGATCGCTATGCGCGCCTGGAGGGACTCGATCGGCACCAGGCTGTCGACGCCCATCTCGTGGTCGTAGCCCCGGCGTGCGAAGTTGTCCGCGACGGCGACCTCGTGACCCACCTCTGATAGGTGGAGCGCCGTCGGCCAGCCGAGGTAGCCGTCCCCGCCCAACACCAAGATCTTCACGGATCTTGCTCCCGCCTTGTCTGTCCGTAGCCGTCGTTTTAGCTGTCGTTGATTTATACATGACCTCCCGCTGGATACGGCGTGACCTTCCTGAACGTGCCCAGGAACCGCCTCGCCACGCCGGTCACGCCCGAGCTTCGCGGCGCGGATCGCCTCGCGCGCAGGGCCATGGCACTGACCTGAAGGACCCCGCAACCAGGCCATCTGCGAGCTCCGTACTGTATACCTTTGATACCGAACCTGAGGCCTGAGTCAACGTAGGACGCCCATGAGCCCGATTTCGCCCAAGATCATCGACGCGGTGTGGCGGATGACTCCGGGGCCGCTGCGGCGCAGACTCCGCAGCCAGGGCGGCAGGCGCCTGATCCGCTTCACACCCGCGGCGATACTCGCGCTGTGCGCGACCCAGCTGACGTACTTCATCCTGCAGCTGGCGAACGTGACGGCCGGGATCGCCGGGGCGACCGGATGGTTCGCGGGCGCGACCGTGAGTTACCTGGTCAGCAGGTGGGCGTGGGAACGCAAGGGCAGGCCGCACCTGGTCAAGGAGACCCTGCCGTTCGTGTCGATCTCGATCTGCGTGGGGGTCATCCTGACCTCGACCAGCAAGCTCGCCACCGAGCAGGCGCGCGACATGGGCCTGCACGGCCTCGACAAGGTGCTGTTCGCCCAGGGCCTCTACCTGGGGGCGAACTGCGTGACGTTTATTATTCGGTTCTTGATCTTCCATTACGTGCTCTTTAACGATCGCGGGTCAAGGCCGGGCGCGTCGGAGTCGTCCGTGCGGTCTGGCGCGAGCGCCCCCGGCCCCGACTCCTTCGCGATGGCTCCGTCGGCCAGCGGCTCGGGCCTGGCCGGCGACCCGCTGCGGCCCGCGGATCGCACCCCGCGCTCCCCGCGCATCCGGCGCTGACGCTCCCGCCACCAGGTGGTGACCACGACCTTCGCGAACCTCATCGCGTAGAACGCGTTGTTGCCCTTCTTGCTCTTGCCGACCCGGCGCCGGTGGATCGTGGCGGGCCGCTCGGCCACGCGGTAACCGTGCGTGATCACGCCGATCAGCAGCTCGGAGGCCTGGTACTGAGGCTGCTCGAGGCGGACCGCGGCGGTCACCTCGGCGCGCATGGCCCGGAGCCCGAACGTCGTGTCGCTGATCCGCTGGCCGGTCAGCACGCTGATCGCGAGCGCGAACACCCTGACGCCCAGCTTCCTGACCGGGTCCTTGGTCTCCTCGCTGCCGAGCTTCCTGGACCCGGTAACGAAATCCGCCTGGTCGGCCAGGATCGGCGCGAGCAGGCTCTCGATCTCGGCCGGGTTGTACTGGCCGTCGGCATCGGTGGTCACGATGTAGCGCGCGCCGCCGTCGCGGGCGAGCCGGTAGCCGAGCCGCAGCGCCGCCCCCTGGCCCCGGTTGACGGGCACGTCGCAGACCAGCGCGCCGGCCACCCGGGCCTCCTTGCCGGTGGCGTCCACCGAGCCGTCGGACACGACGATCGTGACGGTGTCCAGCCCGGCCACGGCGCGGGGAAGCGTGTCCACCACCGGGCCGATCGCGCCCTCCTCGTTGAAGGCGGCGATCACGATGGCGACCGGCGGCATCGCGGTGGCCAGATCGCCGAACTCCTCGGTGAAGGCGCGGATGGCGGCGCTGTCGATGATCTCGTCGGCAACGTGAGTGGTGGTCACGACGTGCCTCCTGTACCGCCGAGGGGGGACACTGTGCCCCCTGGGGACACCCCAGACCCCGATGGCCAACGACCCGCCGGCTCGAACTCGGGCCAGACGGTGGCGAGGCCGGACTTGAGGTCGTGCGCGGGCTCGTAGCCGACCGCCCGCGCCGCGGAGATGTCCACGATGACGGCGGGCATCTCGCCCGGCTTCGGCGGGACGTTCTGCACCGGGATCTCGCATCCCGTCACCTCGCGGGCCGCGTCGACTATGTCGTTCACCGACACCGACTCGCCGGCGCCGAGAATCAGCGGCCCGCTGAACCCAGCCCGCCAGGCGAGGAACATGCCGGCCACGATGTCGTCCACGTGCACGAGATCGCGAACCTGCGTGCCGTCGCCGTACACCTGTATCCCGGTGCCGTCCCGCGCGGCCCGCATCAGGCGCGGGATGAAGCTGTCTTTCTCCTGCATGCCCGGGCCGTAAACGTTGGAGAGCCGCAGCGAGCATCCGGTCATGCCGTAGCAGGCCGCGTACGCGCCGATCAGCATCTCCGCGGCGGCCTTGGTCGCGCCGTAGGGACTGAGCGGCCGGAGCGGGACCCGCTCGTTGATGACCGCCCGCCCGACGTCGCCGGTCACCGCGTTGGTGGAGGCGAACAGGAACGCGGCCACGCCGCGGGCTCTGGCCTGCTCGAGCAGGCCAGCGGTCGCGCCGACGTTCACCCGGTACGTCTCCGCCGGGTCCTCGATCGACCGCAGTACCCGGGTCACCGCGGCGAGATGGATGATGACGTCGGTCCCCGGGCGCACGGCGTCGGCCACGACCGACGGGTCGCACAGGTCGCCCAGAACGGTGCGGACCTCGCAAGTCCCGGCATATGGCCGCCTGTCGGCCACCGTGACGTCCGCGCCCCCCTCCAGCAGCGCCCGCACCACACGCCGCCCGATGAATCCGGACCCCCCGGTCACCAGGATCCGATTGCCCTCTCCCAAGACCCAGTTTGACGCCCCGTTCACGTCTACTGTCATGTACCACCTTGCTGTCCGGTCGAGCGGCCGCGCATGCGACGATCCTCGGCGATCCTGAAACTGCGGTCCAGAAAGGCTGGACATCACCAGGTCGCCAGCGCCGCGGGGCCTGGCCGGCTCGCCTTCGCGCTCGAGCCGCCGAGTGACCCTCAGATGCGCCTGGATAGTGTATCGGCGGACCGGGGCGCGTCAGCCAGGAACGTAAAGTCGTTTGCCCTGGTCAGTTGATAGGGTCGGCGGCGCGGGCGGCAGGGAACGCAGCGCGCGGGCTGGAGGGCAGGGAGGGCAGGGAGGATAATCCGCATGGTGACGTGGCCGAGCGAGGCGCCGGCGGACGGGGATCCGGCCGAGGAGGAGTCCTACCGGATACTCCGCTCGCGCATCGACCTGTCGCGCTTGCCCAAGTACAGCCGGGACGTCACAGAGCGGGTCATCTACGCGAGCGCCGACTTCGACTACGCCACCGACCTGGTCTGTGACGAGGAGGCTCTTGCGGCGGCCGTGGCCGCGCTCGCGGCCGGAGCCCCCGTCATCGTCGACGCCGACATGGTCGCGGCCGGGATCACTGGCTGCCCGGTGATCAGCAAGATCAGCCAGCC